>NZ_JBXUOY010000024.1:0-33726 GCF_057196705.1 Streptomyces sp. ATLC9
AGCCAGGGTTTGCCCGGGCGGCGAGCGGGGTGAACCCTGGCTGACGCGACACTGGCCTCCGCCAGGCCCCGCGGCACGTGCGGGTGTGAGCCGTTCTCCGGATGCGGAAGTCGCCCGCATGGCTCACCCTGGGGTGAGGCGGGGGCGATCGCAGGTCCAGGGAGGCCCCGTGTGCCTGTTTCCCGGCATGCGGGAGTCCCCCGTGCCCCTCGGGCTCACCGCCGTCCGCCGCACCCGCTTGTGCCCGGACACGGCAAACGGGCGACCACTCCGTGAGGAGCGCCCGCCCGTGGCGTCCGGCCCTGGGCCGGTCCGAGCTCGTCGGATGGGGACGCGTTTGCCGCCGCTCAGCAGGTCAGTGCTCGCTGTCACCCGCCGTCGCGGGGGTGGCGTTGAGCCGCTCGGTCTCGTCCTGTATCTCCGCAGCGATCTTCTTGAGTTCCGGCTCGAACTTGCGGCCGTGGTGGGCGCAGAACAGCAGCTCTCCACCGCTGACGAGCACAACACGCAGGTATGCCTGGGCGCCGCAGCGGTCGCAGCGGTCAGCGGCCGTCAGCGGGCTCGCGGGGGTCAGAACAGTAGTCACGTCGCCTCTTCTCTAGCTCGACGAGCTGTCGTACCAGGGTCAACATCCAACCAGGCCGAAAACGTTCCCGCTCGTGGCTTTTCCTCGAAAATCTCTGTGTGAGGTGGCTGACATGTTGCCGGTTGGCGGCGAATGAGCCGATTACAGAGATGTGTTGGTCTTTGCCGTCTTCGTGTTGTGTGTTCGGTTGTCTCCTCCGGCGCCGGTCTCGCCGGTGTCGTTCCAGAGGACGTGCCCGGAGCCTAGATGGTTCATGCCCGGAAGGGAACGTGATGTACACGTCACCCGGGCGAGTTATCGAACGCTTGGGCGATGCTGGTTTAGCATGGGCCTTCTCCTGGGTGGCTTCACCTGGGCTCTCCATGGCCTCGGTACCCTCTGACCCGCAAGACAGCCATCCCCAGTGAAATTCAGCGAGGAGCGAACCGCGTGACCGCCGAGACTCCCCTGGCCTCCGGCAGGGGAAACCCCATGCCGTCCACCGCCCTGCTCACGGGCGCGGACCGTGACGGTTCCAACTACACCGCGCGGCACCTGCTCGTCCTCGAAGGGCTGGAGGCGGTGCGCAAGCGGCCCGGCATGTACATCGGCTCCACCGACAGCCGCGGCCTGATGCACTGCCTCTGGGAGATCATCGACAACTCGGTCGACGAGGCGCTCGGAGGTCACTGCGACCACATCGAGGTCGTCCTCCGGGAGGACGGTTCCGTCGAGGTGCAGGACAACGGCCGCGGTATCCCCGTCGACGTCGAGCCCAAGACGGGACTGTCGGGCGTCGAGGTCGTGATGACCAAGCTGCACGCCGGCGGAAAGTTCGGCGGCGGCTCCTATGCGGCCTCCGGCGGCCTGCACGGCGTCGGCGCGTCCGTCGTCAACGCCCTGTCCGCCCGCCTCGACGTCGAGGTCGACCGTGACGGCCGCACGCACGCGGTCAGCTTCCGGCGCGGTGTCCCGGGCATCTTCACCGAGTCCGGTCCGGACGCCCCCTTCGACCCCACGAGCGGCCTGCGCAAGGACAGGAAGATCCCCAAGGCCCGTACCGGCACCCGGGTGCGGTACTGGGCCGACCGGCAGATCTTCCTCAAGGACGCCAGGCTCTCCCTGGACAACCTGCACGCCCGCGCACGTCAGACGGCCTTCCTGGTGCCCGGCCTGACGATCGTCGTCCGCGACGAGCGCGGGCTCGACGGCGCGCCGCCCGCGAAGGAGGTCTTCCGCTACGACGGCGGCATCAGCGAGTTCTGCGAGTACCTCGCCCCGGACCGGCCGCTGTGCGACGTGCTGCGCCTGACGGGCCAGGGCACCTTCAAGGAGACCGTCCCCGTCCTGGACGAGCGCGGCCACATGATCCCCACCGAGGTCACCCGCGAGCTCGGCGTGGACGTCGCGCTGCGCTGGGGGACCGGCTACGACACCACGGTCAGGTCGTTCGTCAACATCATCGCCACCCCCAAGGGCGGCACCCACGTCGCCGGCTTCGAGCGCGCGGTCGCCCGCACGGTGAACGAGGTGCTGCGCTCCACCAAGCTGCTGCGCGTCGCCGAGGACGACGTCGTCAAGGACGACGCCCTGGAAGGCATGACGGCGGTGGTCACCGTGCGGCTGGCCGAGCCGCAGTTCGAGGGCCAGACCAAGGAGGTGCTGGGCACCTCGGCCGCCTCCCGGATCGTCGCCCAGGTGGTCTCCAGGGAACTCAAGGCGTTCTTGACCTCCACCAGGCGCGACGACAGGCAGCAGGCCCGCTCGGTGCTGGAGAAGGCCGTGGCCGCGGCCCGTACCCGCATCGCCGCCCGCCAGCACAAGGAGGCCCAGCGCCGCAAGACCGCGCTGGAGTCCTCCGCCCTGCCGGCCAAGCTCGCCGACTGCCGCAGCGACGACGTCGAGCGCAGCGAGCTGTTCATCGTCGAGGGCGACTCCGCACTGGGCACCGCCAAGCTCGCCCGGAACTCCGAGTTCCAGGCACTGCTGCCGATCCGCGGTAAGATCCTCAACGTCCAGAAGTCATCCATCTCCGACATGCTGAAGAACGCCGAGTGCGGTGCGATCATCCAGGTCATAGGGGCGGGATCCGGCCGGACGTTCGACATCGACCAGGCCCGCTACGGCAAGGTCATCTTCCTGGCCGACGCCGATGTCGACGGCGCGCACATCCGCTGCCTGCTGCTGACCCTCTTCCAGCGCTACATGCGGCCGATGGTCGAGCAGGGCAGGGTCTTCTCGGCGGTGCCGCCGCTGCACCGGATCGAGCTGATCAATCCCCGGCGGGGCCAGGCGAAGTACATCTACACCTACTCCGACAACGAGCTGCGCCAGACCCTGCTGGAGCTGCAGGGCAAGGGGATCCGCTTCAAGGACTCCATCCAGCGCTACAAGGGCCTGGGCGAGATGGACGCCGACCAGCTCGCGGAGACCACGATGGATCCGCGTCACCGCACTCTGCGCCGCATCAACATCAGTGATCTGGAGGCCGCGGAGAAGACCTTCGACCTGCTGATGGGCAACGAGGTCGCGCCGCGCAAGGAGTTCATCACCACCTCCGCCGCCACGCTCGACCGGTCCAGGATCGACGTCTGATCCGAGCCGCTCCGGGTCAGGCCCTGTACCGCCTTCACCGCGCCCGCCCCCGGCCTGCCCGGGGCGGGCGCGGTTCCTTTGGGGCCGGACGGATGAACCCTCCCCCAGAAGGGTGAAAGGTCCGGATCGCCCCTCCACCGGGCCCGGGAACCTGCCCATCCTGGGACATGCGGATCGACGACCCCTGGTACGACCCCCTCGCCTCCGGCTGGGAGGAGGGTCGCGGAGCCACCGCGGTGCCCTTCCCCCGGCCGCCCGGCCTCGGTGCGGCGCCGGCTCCCGCCGCTCGTGCCCGCGGGACCGCCCGCCGGGGAACCCGCCGCCGTCTCCTGCTGTCCGCCGTGGCCGCCCTCCTCGTCTGCCATCTGGCCTGTCTGGTCGCGGTCACCGCCGCGCCCGCGGTGGCGGCCCGGATACCAGGCGGCGGCCCCGTCACGGTGGATACGGCCGCCGGGTTCGCGCAGTTCACCGCTGTCTGCCTGCTGGCCCGGGCGTACGCCCGGCACACGCGACCGCACCGCAACGGGCACGGGGCGGCCCACGGGCCCGGCGGATGCGGCCGCGAACCGTGCCGCGCGGCGGGCGCGGAGGTCCCTGGGAGGGCGGGCCGGACCCGGTGACCGGAGCACGTCCCGGCCCCCGGGGGCATCAGAGCGGAATCACGCCCACGGCCGTCACGCGGGGCTGTACGGCGGGGGCGGCGCCGCAGCTCGCGATCACGGGCGGGACGTCGGTGTCCTCGGTGACCGTCACGCGCCAGGAGCGGCCGTCGGTGTGGGCCACCGTGACGCTCCACCGCGGGGCGGACCCCGCGCTCCCGGTGACCGCCAGGGCGTCGGCGCGCGCCTCGCCCGTCAGCTCGCGGACCGCCAGATCGGCGGCCTGGCCCGGCCGCCCCCAGGCGGAACGGCCCCGGCACCCGTCGGTGACGATCCGGCCGCGCCGCAACTCGTCCAGCACGCCCTTGACGGCGGGGCCTCCCAGCCTGCCGTACGCGTAGCCGTACGGCAGTGCCAGCAGGGTGGGGGCGAAGCGGTGGCCGCCGATGTGGGTGGTCTCCCACACCTCGCAGGCGCCGGAGGCCGCCAGCTCGTCGGCCAGCGGGCGGCCCAGTACGGCGCAGCAGCGGTCGCGCCTGCCGTTGGTGCACACCAGAGCCAGGGGGTCGCCGCGGTACGGCTCCCACAGCCCGCCGTGGTCGCCCGCGCCGAGCCGGGCCATGGCCTCCGCGTCGAGGCCGCGCAGCTCGTCCGGGCCGGTGAGCAGGGCGGTGCGCACCCAGGACCGGCCGGGGAGGGTGTGGGCGAGATAGACACGGCGGAGGGCGGGCCCGTGGCGGTCCGGGTGACGGCCGGGGCGGCGGATCAGCGCGACCCGCACGCCGGTGCCGTCGGCGGCCCGCTCCAGCGCGCGGCCGAGCACCGGATCGAGACGGCTGTCGGTGAGGGCCCTGGCCCCCCACGGGCCGGGCTGTTCGACCAGCAGCCATGTCCGGGCGGTCGCGGCGGTGGCGGCCGGCGGTTCGGCCAGCGCTCGGGAGGCGGTCGAACAGGTATCCACACAGGGGAGCCTAACCGCTCCCGCCCGGGGATTCCCGCCGGCGGACGGTGTCCGGCCCCGGGCAGGCGCGGGCGGGCATGCCCGCGCACATGGGCGGGATCGGGGACGGGGAGGTCGTCGACTACCATCGGCAGCCGTTCCGGTACGGCCGCCACCCGCACGATGGAGGCACGAGCTTGGTCAGGAAGCGGATTCCGGTCGTCGTCCTCGCCGGCTTCCTCGGATCGGGGAAGACCACCCTCCTCAACCATCTCCTCGCCCACAGCGGCGACACCCGCATCGGTGTGATCGTCAACGACTTCGGCAGCATCGAGATCGACGCCATGTCGGTGGCCGGACAGGTCGACTCGATGATCTCCCTGGGCAACGGCTGTCTGTGCTGCGCCGTCGACACCAGTGACCTGGACACCATGCTGGAGCGTCTCGCACGGCCCTCGGCCCGTATCGACGTCATCGTGGTGGAGGCCAGCGGCCTCGCGGAGCCGGAGACCCTGATCCGCATGATCCTCTCCAGCGACGAGGAGAACATCGTCTACGGCGGGCTGGTGGAAGTCGTCGACGCCGCGGAGTTCGAGGGCACCCGGGCCAGGCACCCGGAGCTCGAACGGCATGTGGCGATGGCCGATCTGGTGGTGCTCAACAAGGCGGACCGGGCCGGGGAGGAGGAGCTGTCCGCCCTGACCGGAGAGCTGCGGAGGATGGGCCGGGGCGTGCCCGTCGTACGCGCCCTCCACGGACGTGTCGACCCGGAACTGCTCTTCGATCCGCGTCCCCGCGACGACGGGGCACAGGGCATGCGGCAGCTCTCCTTCGAGGACGTGCGGGCCGAGACGCGCGAAGCCGGGCACGGATGCGGCGAGGGGCACGACGAGCACCTCCACGCCGCCTACCAGAGCGTGGAGTTCACCACCGGCGGGCCGGTGGACCCGCGCCGGCTCATGGAGTTCCTGGACGGCAGGCCCGAAGGCCTGTACCGGATCAAGGGGTTCGTCCACTTCGGTGTGCCCGGCCACCGGGAGAAGTACGGGCTGCACGCGGTCGGCCGCTTCCTGCGCTTCAACCCCGGACGGTGGGGGAGCGGCGAGCCGCGTCTGACGCGGCTCGTGCTGATCGGCTCCGGCATCGACGCCGAAACGGTGCGCGAGGAGCTGGCCTCCTGTGTGGCCGTCGGCTCGCCAGAGGAGGCCGGCCCCGACAGCATGTGGGGCGTCCTGCGCTACGTACGGCCCTGAGCGCGCCGCCTCGCGGGGCGGCGGTGGCGGTGGCGGTGCGACGCGGGGCGGCGGCCCGGCCCGCACCGCGGGGCCCGGGACGCCGCACCCGAACACGTCACACCGGCCCGGCGACCACCGAGACCGGCTTGGCCAGCGGGATGCCCGAGCCGTCGCGGCGCGGGTCCGGCTCCGGCAGGTCCACCGGCGAGCCCTTGGCGTCCGCCGCGCGAGCGGGGACGGCTCCGGCCCAGGCGAAGGTCAGATGGTCCTCGCCCTTGAGGAAGCGCTGGCAGCGTACCCCGCCCGTGGCCCGGCCCTTGCGCGGATACTGGTCGAACGGCGTCAGTTTGGCCGTCTCCACCCCGTCGGTCAGCGTGCCGTGCGAGCCCGCGACCGTGAAGACCACCGCGTCGGCGGCCGGGTCGACGGCGGTGAAGGAGATCACCTTCGCCCCCTGGCCCAGCTTGACGCCCGCGACGCCGCCGGCCGGCCGCCCCTGCGGCCTGACCTGCCCGGCGGGGAAGCGCAGCAGCTGCGCCTCGTCGGTGATGAAGACCAGGTCCTCCTCACCCGTACGCAGCTCCACCGCGCCGACGATCCGGTCACCCTCCTTGAGGGTGATGACCTCCAGTTCGCCCTTGCTGGACGGGTAGTCGGGCACCACCCGTTTGACCACGCCCTGCTCCGTGCCCAGCGCCAGCCCCGGTGAGGACTCGTCCAGGGTGGTGAGGCACACCAGCTCCTCGCCCTCCCTCAGGGAGAGGAATTCCGTGAACCGGGCGCCGCCCGCCAGGTTCGGCGCGGAGTTCTCCGGAAGCTGCGGCAGGTCGATGACCGAGATCCGCAGCAGTCGTCCCGCGGAGGTCACCGCCCCCACTTCGCCCCGGGCCGTCGCGGGAACGGCCGACACCACCACGTCGTGCTTGCGGCGTTTGACGGAGGAGTCGAGGACCGGCTCCCCGCCCGCGGTGCGGGCCAGCAGACCGGTGGAGGACAGCAGCACCCGGCACGGGTCGTCCGCCACCTGGAGCGGCACGGCCGCCGCCGGAGCGTCCGCCGAGGACAGCAGCTCGGTGCGGCGCGGAGTGCCGTATTTCCTGGCGACCGCGGACAGCTCCGAGGAGACCAGCTTGCGCAGCTCCGCGTCGGACTCCAGGGTGCGGGTCAGCTCCTCGATCTCGGCGTTCAGCCGGTCGCGCTCGGACTCCAGCTCGACGCGGTCGAACTTCGTCAGCCTGCGCAGCGGGGTGTCGAGGATGTACTGCGTCTGCACCTCGGACAGGCCGAACCGGTCGATCAGCGACTCCTTGGCCTGCGCGGCGTTCTCGCTGGAGCGGATGATCCGGATGACCTCGTCGATGTCGGCCAGTGCCACCAGCAGGCCCTCGACCAGGTGCAGCCGGTCGCGCCGCTTGCCGCGCCGGAACTCGCTGCGCCGCCGCACCACGGTGAAACGGTGGTCGACGTAGACCTCCAGCAGCTCCTTCAGGCCCAGCGTCAGCGGCTGGCCGTCGACCAGGGCCACGTTGTTGATGCCGAAGGACTCCTCCATCGGCGTCAGCTTGTAGAGCTGCTCCAGCACGGCCTCGGGATTGAAGCCGTTCTTGATCTCGATGACCAGCCGCAGCCCGTGCTCGCGGTCGGTGAGGTCCTTGACGTCGGCGATGCCCTGGACCTTCTTGCCGTTGACCAGGTCCTTGATCTTGGAGATGACCTTCTCCGGGCCGACGTTGAAGGGCAGCTCGGTGACGACCAGGCCCTTGCGCCGCGCGGTCACGTCCTCCACGGAGACCGTGGCGCGGATCTTGAAGGTGCCGCGCCCCTTGGCGTAGGCGTCCCTGATGCCCTGCAGCCCGACGATCCGGCCGCCGGTGGGCAGATCCGGGCCCGGCACGAAACGCATCAGCGTCTCCAGGTCCGCGCCCGGGTGCTTGATCAGGTGCCGGGCGGCGGCGATCACCTCGCCCAGGTTGTGCGGGGGCATGTTGGTGGCCATCCCGACCGCGATGCCGGAGGCGCCGTTGACCAGCAGGTTCGGATAGGCCGAGGGCAGTACGGCCGGCTCGGACTCGCTGCCGTCGTAGTTGGGCGTGAAGTCGACGGTGTCCTCGTCGATCGACTCGACCATCAGCCCGGCCGCCGGGGCGGAGCGGCACTCGGTGTACCGCATGGCGGCGGGCGGGTCGTCGTTGCCCAGCGAGCCGAAGTTGCCGTGTCCGTCCACCAGCGGCAGCCGCATGGAGAAGGACTGGGCCAGACGCACCAGGGCGTCGTAGATGGCGCTGTCGCCGTGCGGGTGGAGTTTGCCCATCACCTCGCCGACCACGCGCGCGCACTTGACGTAGCCGCGTTCCGGCCGCAGCCCCATCTCGTGCATCTGGTAGAGGATCCGCCGGTGGACCGGCTTGAGCCCGTCGCGTGCGTCGGGCAGGGCGCGCGAGTAGATGACCGAGTAGGCGTACTCCAGGAAGGAGCCCTGCATCTCGTCGACGACGTCGATGTCGAGGACACGCTCCTCGAACTCTCCCCCGGGCGGCGGGGTCTTCGTGCTGCGGCGGGCCATCGCGGCTGCGACTCCTTCTTGCGTACTGCGGACTGTGTCCCGTGCGGGGTGGCGGACTGTGTCCCGTGCGGGGCAGGGACGGACGGGCACCATTGTGGACCTCGGCACCGACAGTCCGGTCCCCGCCCCGAACCGTACGGGAACTTCGCGCTTTGTCCGGCCGCTTGCATACAGTGACCACACACGCGTTGTGAGAACGCGGTCCGCGATCGCGATCGAAGGGACTCCCTGCCCATGGCTCACACGGCCTCCCCTCCGCCCACCGCCGGCGGCCTGACGGCGACCGAGCACCGGCTGGCCAACGGCCTGCGCGTGGTGCTCTCCGAGGACCACCAGACCCCGGTCGCCGCGGTCTGCCTCTGGTACGACGTCGGATCGCGCCACGAGGTCGTCGGGCGCACGGGTCTGGCGCACCTCTTCGAGCACCTGATGTTCCAGGGATCGGCACAGGTGAAGGGGAACGGTCATTTCGAACTGGTGCAGGGGGCGGGCGGGTCGCTCAACGGCACCACCAGCTTCGAGCGCACCAACTACTTCGAGACGATGCCCGCCCACCAGCTGGAGCTGGCGCTGTGGCTGGAGGCCGACCGCATGGGGTCGCTGCTGGCCGCCCTGGACGAGGAGTCCATGGAGAACCAGCGCGACGTGGTGAAGAACGAGCGCCGCCAGCGGTACGACAACGTGCCCTACGGCACGGCGTTCGAGAGGCTGACGGCGATGGTCTACCCGGAGGGCCATCCCTACCACCACACCCCGATCGGCTCCATGGCGGATCTGGACGCCGCCTCGCTGGAGGACGCGCGGGACTTCTTCCGCACCTACTACGCGCCGAACAACGCCGTGCTGGCGGTCGTCGGTGACATCGACCCGGAGCGCACCCTCGCCTGGGCCGAGAAGTACTTCGGCTCCATCCCCTCCCACGAGGGCAAGCGTCCGCCGCGCGACGGCTCCCTGCCGGAGGTCATCGGCGAGGAGGTCAAGCAGGTCCTCCGCGAGGAGGTGCCGTCCCGGGCGATGATGGCCGCCTACCGGCTGCCGCACGACGGCACCCGCGAGGCGGACGCCGCCGACCTGGCGCTGACGGTGCTCGGCGGCGGCGAGTCCTCCCGCCTGCAGACCCGTCTGGTCCGCCGCGACCGCACCGCCGTCACCGCCGGCTTCGGCATGCTGCGGCTGGCGGGGGCGCCCTCGATGGGGTGGCTGGACGTGAAGGCCTCCGGTGACGCCGAGATCGCCGACATCGAGCGGGCGGTCGACGAGGAGCTGGCCCGCTTCGCCGAGGAGGGGCCGACCCCGGCGGAGATGGAGCGCGCCCAGGCGCTGCTGGAGCGCGAGTGGCTGGACCGGCTGGCCACGGTCGGCGGCCGCGCCGACGAGCTGTGCCGCTACGCGGTGCTGTTCGGCGACCCCCAGCTCGCCCTGACGGCGGTGGAGCGCGTGCTCCAGGTCACCGCCGACGAGGTGCGCGAGGTGGCCGCGGCCCGGCTGCGCCCCGACAACCGCGCGGTACTGATCTACGAGCCCACCCAGGCAACCGCCCCCGACACCGCGGCCGACGTCTCCGAGGGCGCCACCGTCTCCGGGACCGGTACCGCCGCCGACACCCACGACCAGGAGGCCGCCCAGTGAGCGACGCCACGGCCCAGAACGGAATGTCGATGGAGTTCCACCCCCAGCCCCGTGGCGGCGAGCCCAGGCCGTGGGCGTTCCCCGCCCCCGAGCGCGGCGAGCTGCCCAACGGGCTGACCGTGCTGCGCTGCCACCGTCCCGGCCAGAAGGTCGTGGCCGTCGAGGTCAACCTCGTCGCGCCGCTGGAGGCCGAGCCCCGCGACCGGGAGGGCGTGGCCGGGATCATGGCACGGGCGCTGAGCGAGGGCACCGACCGGCACAGCGCCGAGGAGTTCGCCGCCGAGCTGGAGCGGTGCGGCGCCACGCTGGACGCGCACGCCGACCACCCCGGCGTACGGGTCTCCCTGGAGGTCCCGGCCTCCCGCCTGACCAGGGCGCTGGGCCTGCTCGCCGACGCGCTGCGCGCCCCCGCCTTCCCCGGGGGCGAGGTCGAGAGGCTGGTGCGCAACCGCCTGGACGAGATCCCGCACGAGCTGGCCAATCCCGCCCGCCGGGCGGCCATCGCGCTGTCGAAGGAGCTGTTCCCGGCCGACTCCCGGCTCTCGCGCCCCCGCCAGGGAGCCGAGGAGACCATCAGGAACATCGACGCCGAGGCGGTGCGCGCCTTCTACGCGGAGCATGTGAGGCCCTCGACGGCCACGGCCGTGGTGGTGGGCGATTTCACCGGAGTGGACCTGGACAAGGCGCTGGCCGAGACCCTCGGCGACTGGAAGGGCGCGGCCGCCGGGCCCCGGCCGGTCCCGCCGATCACCGCGGACGACACCGGCCGGGTGGTCGTCGTGGACCGGCCGGGAGCGGTGCAGACCCAGCTGCTCATCGGCCGGATCGGCCCCGACCGGCACGACCGGGTCTGGCCCGCCCAGGTGCTCGGTACGTACTGCCTGGGCGGCACGCTCACCTCCCGCCTGGACCGGGTGCTGCGCGAGGAGAAGGGCTACACCTACGGCGTGCGGGCCTTCGCCCAGGTGCTGCGCTCCTCCCCCGAGGGCACCGGTGCCTCGATGCTGGCGGTCAACGGCTCGGTGGCCACCGATGTGACGGGTCCCGCACTGGAGGATCTGTGGCGCGTGCTGCGCACCCTGGCGGAGGAGGGTCTCACCGACGCCGAGCGTGACACGGCCGTGCAGAACCTGGTGGGGGTGGCCCCGCTGCGCTACGAGACGTCGGCGGCCGTGGCCGGCACCCTCGCCGACCAGGTGGAGCAGCACCTTCCCGACGACTACCAGGCGAAGCTGTACGCCCGCCTCGCCGGGACCGGCACGGTGGAGGCGACGGCGGCGGCCGTGGCGGCCTTCCCCGCGGACCGTCTGGTGACGGTGCTGGTGGGAGACGCGTCACAGATCGCCGACACGGTGCGGGACCTGGGCATCGGGGAGGTGACGGTCGTCACGGACCAGTGACCCCCGGCCGCCCTGCGGCGGCCGGCAGCGGAAGGCCCTTGGTGGGGTTGCCACACCAAGGGCCTTCCGTGTGTCCGACTTTGGGCCGTTCCGGTGGGCGCTCCGTGTGGCATGGCCTACAAAAGGTGCTTCTTGCTTGCTCACTCAATTTTGTCCGTTTAGCGTCGATCTCGCCGGCCGTCAGAAGTGACCGCGACCGCGGCCGACGGCAGTGATCGCCGAGTCCCCCGAGCGGGGGAGCCGGGGACCCACCCTCCCGCCCTTCACACGCGGGAGTGGTCCTCTTCCGAGGCACCTGGGGTGAATCGGGCCGTGCGCCCGTAGGAGACCTTCCTGCTCCGAACCCGACAGCTAACCCGGTAGGCGAGAAGGAAGGAAAGGAGCACGCCACCCATGGCGTTCACCCGTGCCACCGCGCAGCTCGCCGAGAAGCTGACCGGAAAGCTCACCGGGCTCACCGAGAGCCTCACCGAGAAGCACCACCTCTCCAGCCGCTCCATGCGTACCCGCGTGGGTCTGGCCGGAGCCGCCGCCCTGACCGTCACCGGCGTGGTCGGCGCCGCCGCCACCCCCGCGATCGCGGCTCCGGACGAGGGCTCGGGGACCTACGCCCTGGGCTTCGTCCAGGCCATGGCCGTCGGTGACACGATCGCCGACGACGTCAGGGCCCAGGCCCAGGCCCAGCAGCGTGTCGCCGACGCCGCCGAGAAGGCCGCCGCCGAGAAGGCCGCCGAGAAGCGCGAGGCCGCTGCCGAGAAGGCTGCCGAGGAAAGGGCCGCGAAGGCCGCCGAGAAGCGCGAGGCCGACGCCGAGAAGCGCGCGAACGAGCGTGCCGACCGCTCCGCCGGGCGCCGTTCGGCCACCGGCTACGTCGACCCGGTCGCGGGCGTGGACACCACCACCACCTACAAGCAGGCCGGCGCCTCCTGGTCCTCCGGCAAGCACAGCGGCATCGACTTCCCCGCCGCAACCGGCACCCCGGTGCGGTCCGTCGGTCCGGGGACCGTGGTGACGGTGGGCTGGGGCGGCGCGTACGGCAACCAGGTCGTCATCCGCCACGACGACGGCAAGTACACCCAGTACGCCCACCTGTCCGCCACGAAGGTCTCGGCAGGCCAGAAGGTCGGCGGCGGCCAGCGGATCGGCGCGGTCGGCTCCACCGGCAACAGCACCGGCCCGCACCTGCACTTCGAGGCCCGCAACGGCGCCCACTACGGCTCGGACTTCAACCCGATCACCTACCTGGCCGGCAAGGGCGTCGACGTCTGAGAGGTCTGACCGGCCCCGCCCGCGGGGCGCCGGGCAGTCACGCCGATCACGCACCGACATCCGCCGCGCGACCCGCGAGGTCGCGCGGCGGATGTTTTCACGCCTGTTTCCCGGTGGGCATCGGAAAACGCGTGGCGGTGGAATACAGTTCGACTCTGCGGTACTTCTGGAAAATGGAGACGGCGGCGGAGGTCGGCCCATGCGCATTTCCGCGCACATGGTGTGCAGCGCGGTCCGTGACGACATCGTCTCCGGGGTTTTCCCGCCCGGGTCCCGGCTCGCCGAGGAGCTTCTCGCCAGGCGCTACGGCGTCTCGCGCGTCCCGGTGCGCGAGGCTCTGCGGACGCTGGAGGCGGAGGGCTTTGTCACCTCCCGCCGCCACGCGGGAGCCTGCGTCGCCCGGCCCACCGAGCAGGAGGCCGCCGACCTGCTCGACATCCGCGCCCTGCTGGAGCCGCTGGGCGCCGCGCGGGCCGCCCGGCGGCGCACCGAGGCGCAGCTGAGGGTCCTGCGCGGGCTGGTCCGCCTGGGCCTGCAGCGCGCGGAGAGCGGCAGGCTGTCCGATCTGAGGCCTCTGGAGGACTGGTACCACGAGACGCTGGCCCGGGCGTCTGGCAGTCCCAGTCTGGCCTCGCTGCTCACACAGCTGCGCCGCAAGATCACCTGGGTGTACGCCGTGGAACCGCCGCTGCGCGCGGTCACCGTGTGGCGTGAGCGCGGCGCCGTCGTGGACGCCGTCGCGCGCGGCGACGCGGAACGGGCGCGCGCCCTGGCGAGCGAGCACGTGGAGCGCTCCGTCGCGGTACGCCGCGAGCAACGGCCGCTGGCCGCGCGTGAAGGCCGCCGGAAAGTACCGGTGAGAAGCACGAAACACGCCGTAAACACACCGTGCGATAATTCGTAACAGGAATTGTGTACACAGGGTGGGAATGCGCGGAGAATACGCGGGGAAATGCCCGCCCGGGACGCTCCGGTTCCGGTTGAGGAAAAGGTTGTGGGCGCCCGCTCCTCAGCCTTTTCCGGCGGTCGCCCGCCGGTGGTTTCCGTCGCGTTCTCATGCCGGGCCCGTGTCCAGCGCCGCACGCGGGCCCGGCCGGCCCCGCCGGGCCGGGTGGCTCAGACGGCTCCGGGCAACTCGTCCAGCCCCTCGGAGACCAGCTTCGCCAGCCGGTCCAGAGCGGCGTCGGCGTCATCGGCGCCGGAGGCCAGTACGATCTCCTGGCCGCCCTCCACTCCCAGTCCCAGCACCGAGAGCACCGAGGCGGCGTTGACCGGTTCGCCGCCCGGCCTGGCCACGGTGACGGGGACGCCCGAGGAGGTCGCGGCGCGGACGAAGACCGCGGCGGGGCGGGCGTGCAGGCCCTCGGGCCAGCCGACGGTGACACGGCGCTCTGCCATGGTGTTGCCCTTCGGGGTCGAAACGGATCGGACCGGCGGGCCCGGGGCCCGGCCGGGCCCAGCTTCGCACAGGCGGACGCCCGGGAAAGGGAGCCGACACCTCCGCGATCCGGGGGCCGGTGACTAGGCTGACCCCCATGCGGACGCCGAGCGAGCCTGCCTACCCCGCCCACTGGGAAGCCGACGTGGTGCTGCGCGACGGCGGCACGGCCCGGGTCCGCCCCATCACGGCCGAAGACGCCGAGCGCCTGGTCAGGTTCTACGAGCAGGTCTCCGACCAGTCGAAGTACTACCGCTTCTTCGCCCCCTACCCCCGTCTCTCCGACCGGGACGTGCGCCGCTTCACCCACCACGACTACGTCGACCGGGTCGGCCTGGCCGCCATCGTCGGCGGCGAGTTCATCGCCACCGTCCGATACGATCGCATAGACGCCACCGGCCGTCCCGCCTCCATGCCCGCGGACGAGGCCGAGGTCGCCTTCCTCGTCCGCGACGACCACCAGGGCCGCGGGGTCGGCTCCGCCCTGCTGGAGCACATCGCCGCCTGCGCCCGCGAGCGCGGGGTGCGCCGCTTCGTCGCCGAGGTGCTGCCCGCCAACACGAAGATGGTCAAGGTCTTCACGGACGCCGGCTACTCCCAGAAGCGCAGCTTCGAGGACGGTACGGTCCACCTCACCTTCGGTATCACCCCGACCGAGCAGTCCCTGGCGGTCATGCGGGCCCGCGAGCAGCGGGCCGAGGGCCGTTCCGTGCAGCGGCTGCTGTCCCCCGGCGTGGTCGCCGTCATCGGCGCCAGCCGCAACCCGGGCGGGGCCGGGCGCACGGTCCTGGAGAGCCTGCGCGCGGCCGGCTTCACCGGCCGCGTCCACGCCGTCAACCGCGCGCTGGAGGAGGGACGCGCCGAGATCGACTCGGTGCCCGCCCACCGCTCGGTGCGCGACATCCCCGAGCCCGTGGACCTCGCCGTCGTCGCCGTCCCCGCCCGGGAGGTGCCCGGAGTGGTCGACGAGTGCGGGAGGCGGGGCGTGCAGGGGCTGGTCGTCCTCTCCGCCGACTTCGGCCGCGACGCGCAGCGCGAACTGGTGCGGCAGGCCCGCTCGTACGGGATGCGGATCATCGGGCCCAACGCCTTCGGACTGATCAACACCGCCCCGGACGTCCGGCTCAACGCCACCCTCTCGCCCGAGACGCCCGAACGCGGCCGCATCGGGCTGTTCACCCAGTCCGGGGCCATCGGCATCGCCGTGCTCGCCGGGCTGCACCGCCGCGGCCGGGGGGTCGGCGGCGTCTCCACCTTCGTCTCGGCCGGCAACCGCGCCGACGTCTCCGGCAACGACGTGCTCCAGTACTGGGACGACGACACCGATACCGACGTCGTCCTGATGTACCTGGAGTCCTTCGGCAACCCCAGGAAGTTCAACCGCCTGGCCCGGCGCACCGCCGCCCGCAAGCCGATCGTCGTGGTCAAGGGCGCCCGCCACAACGCCAGCGCCCCGCCGCCCGGCCACGCCGTCCCGGCCGGCCGCACCCCCGACGCCACGGTCTCCTCGCTGCTGCGGCAGGCCGGGGTCATCCGCGTCGACACCGTCACCGAACTCGTCGACGCCGGTGTGCTGCTGGCCACCCAGCCGCTGCCCGCCGGCCCGCGGGTGGGCATCCTGGGCAACGCCGAGTCGCTGTGCCTGCTCACCTACGACGCCTGCCTGGCCCGGGGCCTGCGCCCGCAGCCCGTCACCGACCTGACCACCGAGGCCACCCCCGGGGACTTCGGACGGGCCCTGGCGGCCACCCTCGCCGATCCGGCCACCGACGCCGTCGTGGTCACCGCCATCCCCTGGGTGGACGGCAGCCATGGTGCGGGGGACGCGGCCCTGCTGGCCGAGTCGCTGGCCCGGGCGCTGCGCGAGTCGGCCGGCGCCGCGGACGCCGGTGGGGGTGGTGATGGGGACGGCGCCCCGGACACCGCGGGAGCCGCGAACGCCCCGGCCAAGCCGGTGGTCGTGGTCCATCTGGCCATCGAGGGCCTGGACGCCGCCCTCGCCGAGCACCGCCTGCCCGCCTACCCCGCCCCCGAGCGTGCCGTGGGCGCCCTGTCGGAGGCGGTCCGCTACGCGCAGTGGCGGCGGGAGTCGGCCGAACCCGGCAGGGTGCCCGAGTACGACGACATCGACGAGGCGGCCGCCGCCGCCCTGCTGACCCGGGTGCGCGAACCGGACCGCGGCGCACTCCGCAGCACCCCCCTGAGCGGTGAGGAGACGGCCGGGCTGCTGGGGCACTACGGCGTGTCGGTGCAGCCCGTCCTGCCCGCGTCCGACGCCCGCGCCGCCCGCGCCGCCGCGAAGAGGCTGGGCTACCCCGTGGCCCTGAAGACCACCGCCCCCCACCTGCGCCACCGCCCCGACCTGGGAGGCGTACGACTGGACATCGGCAGCGAGGCCGGACTGCGGCGCGCCTACGCCAGGATGACCGAGCAACTGGGCGAGCCCGCCGAGCTGCGGCCCGTCATCCAGGCCATGGCGCCCCGCGGCGTGGACACCGCGGTGAAGGCCACCGTCGACCCCGCCATCGGCGCGGTGCTCTCCTTCGGGCTGGCCGGTCCGCCCTCGGAACTGCTGGGCGACGTCGCCCACCGGCTCGTCCCCGTCACCGACCGGGACGCGGCCGAGCTGGTCCGTTCCATCCGCTCCGCGCCCGTGCTGTTCGGCTGGCGCGGCGCCCAGCCGGTGGACACCGGCGCCCTGGAGGAGCTGCTGCTGCGCGTCTCCCGGCTGGTCGAGGACCACCCCGAGGTCGTCTCCGTCGACCTGGAGCCGGTGGTCGTCGCCGCCCGCGGGCTGACCGTCCTGGACGCGGCCGTCCGCGTCGCCGAACCGCCCGCGCCCTTCGGCACGGCCCACCCCGCCTGGGCCGACCTCGGCCCCCGGCGCCTGCCCGCGTACTGACCCGCCCCGGTCCCCGTAGGATGGGCCGCATGGCGAAGACCGGTACGACGACCCAGGGGCTGCGCACGGCCATCGAGCGCAGCGGCTACTACCCGGCTCTCGTGGCCGAGGCGGTCGAGGCCGCTGTGGGCGGCGAGCCCGTCTCCTCGTACGTGGTCCACCAGGAGACGACCTTCGACTCCAACGAGGTCCGCCGCCACGTCACGGTGCTGGTGCTCACCGACACCCGGTTCATCGTCAGCCACACCGACGAGCAGCCCGCCGACGGCACCTCCCCCTCGCCGTACGCCACCACCTCCACCGAGTCGGTGAAGCTGGAGCGGATCTCCTCGGTCGTCCTCAGCCGCGTCGTCGCCAACCCCGAGTCGTACACCCCCGGCACCCTGCCGCGCGAGGTCGTCCTCACCATCGGCTGGGGCGCCGTCTCCCGCCTCGACATGGAGCCCGCCAACTGCGGCGACCCCAACTGCGAGGCCGACCACGGCTACACCGGCTCCCTGACCGCCGACGACCTCTCGCTGCGGGTCAGCGAGGCCGGCGACGGACCGGACACCGTCCGCCAGGCGCTCGCCTTCGCGCAGGCGCTGTCCGAGGCCACCGCGGCGACCGCCGGCGCCCGCTGATGGTCCAGTCCCTCCCGCACGGCCCGGCCGCCCACGACCCGGCCCCCCTGAACCCGCGCACCGCGCCCGTGCCGAGCTACGGCGACGCCTCGCTGGCCGACCTGCTGCCCGCCGTCGCCGCCGGACAGGGCGTGCCCGGACTGTCCTCGGGCCTGGAGCTGGAGCCCGCCGACCGCGTGTGCGTCTTCCTGGTGGACGGCATGGGCTGGGAACTGCTGGCCGCCCACCCCGATGAGGCCCCTTTCCTGGTCTCCCTGCTGAGCACTTCCCGCGGCGGCGCCGGACAGCCCCTCACCGCGGGCTTCCCCTCCACCACCGCCACCTCGCTCGCCTCCGTGGGCACCGGCCTGGTGCCCGGCGCCCACGGACTGCCCGGCTACACCGTGCTCGACCCGGCCACCGGCGGGTTGATGAACCAACTGCGCTGGCAGCCGTGGACCGACCCGTACCGGTGGCAGCCGTACCCCACCGTCTTCCAGCTCGCCGACGCCGCCGGCGTCGCCACCTGCCAGGTCACCGCCCCGCACTTCGAGCACACCCCGCTCACGAAGATCGCCCTGTCGGGAGGCTCCTTCCTGGGCCGGCTGTCGGCCGAGGAGCGCATGGACCTCGCCGCCGAGCGGCTGGGCTCGGCCGGCCGCACGCTGGTCTACACGTACTACGCCGAACTCGACGGCAGCGGCCACCGCCACGGCGTGGACTCCGACGACTGGCGCGGCCGGCTGATGTACGTCGACCGCCTCGCCCAGCGCCTGGCCGAGCAGCTCCCGCCGCGCTCCGCGCTCTACGTCACCGCCGACCACGGCATGGTGGACGTCCCGAAGGACCCGGACGCCCGCTACGACTTCGACCACGACTGGGAGCTGCGCGCGGGCGTCGCACGGCTGGGGGGCGAGGGCCGGGCCCGCCATCTGTACGCCGTGCCCGGCGCGGCCGGCGATGTCCACGCCGTCTGGCGCGAGGTCCTGGCGGACCGGGCGTGGGTGGCCACCCGGGACGAGGCGATCGAGCTGGGCTGGTTCGGGCCGGAGGTCGACGACCGGGTGCGCGGCCGGATCGGCGACGTGGTGGCCGCGATGAGCGACACGGCCGCCGTCGTCGCCACCGAGACCGAGCCCAACGAGTCCGAACTGATCGGTATGCACGGCTCGATGACACCCGCCGAGCAACTGGTCCCCCTGCTGGAGGTCCGCACGTAGCCCGGCGCGGCCAGGCCCGCCGGATCCGTCCACGGCCGCGCGCCGGTTCGCCGCGCGCACTGCCCCCACCCACGCCGACCGCCGAAAGGTTCCGCCTCCCCATGCCCGAACTGGTCTTCTTCGCCGGAACGATGGATTGCGGGAAGAGTACCCTCGCACTCCAGATCCAGCACAACCGCTCGGCGCGGGGACTGTCGGGGATGATCTTCACCCGTAACGACCGGGCGGGGGAGGGGCGGCTCTCCTCACGGCTGGGCCTGGTCACCGAGGCCGTCGAGGCCGGCGACGGTTTCGACTTCCACGTCCACCTGGTCAAGCACCTGACGGCGGGCGGGCGCACGGACTACGTGATCGCGGACGAGGCGCAGTTCCTCGCCCCCGGCCAGGTCGACCAGCTCGCCTGCGTCGTCGACGACCTGGGCATCGACGTCTTCGCCTTCGGCATCACCACGGACTTCCGCACCAGGCTCTTCCCGGGCTCGCAGCGGCTGATCGAGCTGGCCGACCGGATCGAGTCCCTCCAGGTCGAGGCGTTGTGCTGGTGCGGCGCCCGTGCCACCCACAACGCCCGCACGGTCGGCGGCCGGATGGTCGTCGAGGGCGCCCAGGTCGTCGTCGGGGACGTCGCCGGTGCGCGGGGCGCCGCCGGGGAGGACATCGGCTACGAGGTGCTGTGCCGCCGCCACCACCGGCGCCGGCTCACCGCCGCCGCGTCCCGGGCGGGGGCGCTGTCCCCGGACGTACTGCCTGTGGACGGCGCGGACGCCCCCGCCCTGCACCGCGGCTGAGCCCCCCTCACGGGAGGCCCGCCGAAGGGGGCTTCAGGAACCCCGGCGGCCCGTGTGGATCAGCGCGAAGGGCGCGCCCTCGCGGTCGGCGACCCGCGCCGTCCGCCCGTACGGGGTGTCGTGCGGCGGGAGCAGAACGCGCCCGCCCAGTTCGGCCGCCCGGCGCGCCGCCGCGTCGGTGTCGGCCACCTCGACGTACATCAGCCAGTGCGAGCCGCGGTCGTGCGGAAGTCCGTCCCCGACGCCGCGGATGCCGCCGACGATCCGTCCGTGCGCCGTCAGGGTCAGGCGGTCCGGTTCCGCGTCCGCACCGCCGGTGCCGTCCGCGCCCGTACGCTCCCCGGCGGGCTCGCTCTCCAGGCCGAACACCGTCTGGTAGAACTTCTCGACCGCCGACGCCCGGTGGGTGACCAGCTCGTTCCACACCACCGTGCCCGGACCGCCGCCCATGCGGGCTCCGGGCCGTGTGTCCGTCTGCCGTATCCCGAAGGACGCCCCGGCCGGGTCCGCCGCGATCGCCACGCGCATCGTCCCCTCCATGTCCAGCGGCCCCACCCCGACCGTCCCACCGCACAGCCGCACCAGCTCCGCCGCCTTGTCGGCGTCGTCGGCGGACAGGTAGGGAAGCCAGGCGGGCAGGCACTGCCTGCCCCGCGGCATCTGACCGATGCACGCGACCTCGCGCCCGTCGAGCAGTGCGCGGAAGTGCGAACCGGCCGGCCCCGGCCCCGGGCCCTGCTGGTACTCCCAGCCGAGCAACTCGTGGTAGAACTCCTGGCTCGCCGCCGGGTCGTGGGCCAGCAGGCTCAGCCAGGAGGGGGTGTCCGGAGCGTGTCGTGCCGCTGCCTCGGTCATCTGTTCACTTCTCTCCTCGGGACCGTCGTCGATGCGGTCGTCCGGTGATCTTCCGTGTACTGTCGGTTTCCATGGTCTCATCCGGCACCCGTACCGTGTGCGGGACCGGCCCGCCCGCCGAGGGGCGAGGCGGTCCTCCGGAGGAGAGCGGCGGGCGTACCGCCCCCCGGTCTCCCGGCCCGGTCCGCAGCCCGACACGGCCGGGCCGGGCCGGACGGCGGTGAGGACATACGGGAACGGCCGCGCGAGGATACGGCCATGGCAGTCATCGTCTCTCCTACCCAACTCGCGCGCGAACTCACCGGATCGCCTTCCGCGCCGCCTACCCCGCCCACGCTGCTCGATGTCCGCTGGGAGCTGACCGGCCCCTCCCGGCGCCCGGACTATGAGGCGGCGCACCTGCCCGGAGCCGTGTACATCGACCTGGACACCGAGCTGGCCGGCCCGGTGGAGGAGGGGACGGGCCGTCACCCGCTCCCGGATCCGGAGGTGCTCGGAGCGGCCATGCGCCGTGCCGGGGTCCGCCGGGGACACCCCGTGGTGGTCTACGACGGCGGTATGGGCTGGGCGGCGGCCCGTGCCTGGTGGCTGCTGCGCTGGGCCGGTCACGAGGACGTACGGGTGCTGGACGGCGGCCTCGCGGCCTGGGAGGGCCCCCTGACCGGGGAGGTGCCGCAGCCGCCCGAGGGCGACTTCGCCCCCCGGCCGGGCTCACTTCCCGTGCTCGACGCCGAGGGCGCGGCGGCCCTGGCCCGCACCGGGGTGCTGCTCGACGCCCGTGCGGGCGAGCGCTACCGCGGCGAGGTCGAACCGATCGACCGCGTCGCCGGGCACATCCCGGGCGCCGTGTCGGCCCCGACCACCGGGAACGTCTCCCGGGAAGTCCCCTACGCCTTCCGGCCCGCAGCCGAACTGGCCGCCCGCTTCGCCGGGCTGGGCATCGACGCGGACACCGAGGTCGGCGTCTACTGCGGTTCGGGGGTCTCCGCGGCCCACGAGATCCTGGCGCTGGCGATCGCGGGCATCGACGCCGCGCTGTACCCGGGCTCCTGGTCGCAGTGGTCCGCCGACCCCTCCCGCCCGGTGGCCACGGGCCCCGGACCGGGCTGAGGACCGGGGCGTCGCACACGCCCGGGGGCGGCGGGGCCCGCCGCCCCCGGGCCTATTCCTGCTTCTTGCGGCGCGTGCCGAAGACGATCTCGTCCCAGCTGGGGACCGCGGCGCGGCGCCCCGGACGGACGCCGTCCGCCTCGGCCTGGCGGTCGGTGTTGCCCGTGAGCCGGTCGCGGTGACCCGCCACCGAGCGCGGCATGAGCACATCGGCGTAGGCCGCCCCGGCGCTCGCCGCGGGAGCGGGTGGCTCCACCGCCTCCGGCTCCCCGGCCTCGTCCTCCGGCACGCCGTCGGGCGGGGGTGACTGCTCCGGTACCACCAGGTCGCCGCGGAAGCTGGGCACCGCCTCCAGCAGGCTGGTCAGCGAGTCACGCTCACCGCCCCCGTCCTGGCCCGCGGCCTCCGGCAGCTCGGAGTCGGGGGCGTCGGAGCGCTCCGCCCGGTCGAAGCGGTCGCGCGGCAGCCGCGCGATGCGCGGCACGAAGGGGAAGCTCGGCTCGGGAGTGTCGTCGCTCTCGCCGATCAGCGCCCGCGCCTCGTCGTCCACGGCCTGCACCAGCCGCCGCGGCGGGTCGTACGTCCAGCTCGCCGAGTGCGGCTCGCCGGCCACCCGGTAGACGAGCAGCACCTCCCAGGTGCCGTCGTCCCGGCGCCAGGAGTCCCACTGCGCCGTGTCCCTGTCGGCACCGCGCAGCATCAGCCGCTCGGTCACGGCCTCGCCGAGCTGCGGGCCGGTGCTCTCGCCGGGGCGGCGCACCGGCGTCTTGCGGGCCCGCTCGGCCATGAACGCGCGCTCGGCGAGCACCGGTCCCTCGAACCGCCGTACGCGGTCCACGGGGATGCCTGCGAGCTGGGCGACCTCCTCGGCTGTGGCTCCGGCCCGTATGCGGGCCTGGATGTCGCGGGGGCGCAGATGGCTCTCGACCTCGATCTCGATCTGGCCGAGCCTGGCACGGTCGTTGCGGACGGCGGCACGCAGCCGCTCGTCGATCGGGAGTGTGTACTCCGTGTTGTCGGCAGCCTTGAGCACCAGCCGTGTGCCGTCGTTGCTGACGGCCACGACACGCAGTTCGGGCATGGGAACCTCCCGGGTGGTGCCTGCCGACGTCACGTGCGTCGCTGCTCCCGCTAGACGAGTGTGGCGTGCCCGAGCGCAGCCTGCCACAACCGTGCCGACCTGCCCGGCGTGTCGGGCCCGCGCCCTGATCCGTCACTGTGGCACGGTTGCCTGTTGACCACGGAGAGTGACCTGAGTGGTGACTGTCCGTGGTACCGGCTGACCGGGGCCGGGGTCAGGGCTCGCCACACTACTCCATTGGTGCCACGCCGTTGGATCGGCACGCCGCCCAAGCTCTCACAGCGCCGGGGAGTTGAACACCGCGCCGGTCGTAAAAAGACGGCATCGAAAGTGTGGATCTTCACGGAATCCGCCGAAACGGAACCATCACCTTGGCCGGAAACCGTCCCACGGGGGCGGAGAGGAAGATACGTGCGATCCGGCCCGGTGGGGGGACGGACGGGGCGGCGGGCTGACGGCGGTGGTGCGGCGCCCGGCTCAGTCGCCCAGCACCCGCCGCAGGTGGTCGTTGCCGAACACCCGGTCCGGGTCGAGGCGGTCGCGCAGTGCGGTGAACTCCGTGAAGCGCGGGTAGACCTCGGCCAGGTAGCCGGCGTCGCGGCTGTGCAGCTTCCCCCAGTGGGGACGGCCGCCGTGCGCGACCATGATCTGTTCGGCGGCCGTGAAGTACCGCTCGTGCGGGGTGCCCCGGTACACGTGCGTCGCGATATAGGCGGTGTCGCGGCCCGCGGCCGTGGACAGCGCGATGTCGTCGGCGGGCGCGACGCGCACCTCGACGGGGAAGTTCACCCGCAGCCCCGACCGGTCGACCGCCGCACGCAGTTCGCGCAGCGCCTCCACCGCGGCCGCCCGTGGCAGGGCGTACTCCATCTCCACGAAGCGCACCCGGCGCGGCGAGGTGAACACCTTGTAGGGGATGTCGGTGTAGGTGCGGGCCGACAGGGCGCGGCCGGCGATCCGCGCGATGCCGGGGACGGCGGCGGGAAAGGCGCGGCCCACCGAGCAGGCGGCCCGGAAGACGCCGTTGGAGAGGAACTCGTCCTCCAGCCAGCCGCCCAGGCGCGGCAGCGGGTCGGCCGGACCGTCGCTGCGGTTGTTGCGCTTGGCGACGCAGCGGTCGGTGTGCGGGAACCAGTAGAACTCGAAGTGCTCGTTGCCGCGCACCAGGTGGTCGAAGTCCTCCAGCACCGCGTCCAGGCGCATGGGCTCCTCGCGCGCGGTCAGCAGGAACAGCGGCTCCACGGCGAAGGTGATCTCGGTGATCACCCCCAGCGCGCCCAGGCCGATGCGGGCCGCCGCGAAGACGTCCCGGTTCTCGCCGGCCCCGCCCCCCGAGCACCGCAGGACCGACCCGTCGGCCAGGACCATCTCCAGCGCGCGGATCTGGGCGGCGAGCGAACCGGAGTCGCGTCCGGTGCCGTGGGTGCCGGTGCCGACCGCGCCGGAGACGGTCTGCTCCATGATGTCGCCCATGTTGGTCAGGGACAGCCCCTCGGCCGCCAGCTCCTCGTTGAGCCGCTTCAGCGGCGTCCCGGCGGCCACCGTCACCGTCCCTGCCCGGCGGTCGATCCGGCGGACGCCGGTGAGGCGGTCGGGGCGTATCAGCACCCCCTCGGTGGCGGCCACGGGCGTGAACGAGTGCCCGGTGCCGGCGGCCTTGACCGTCAGGCCGTCCTCGGCCGCGCGGCGCACCACCTCGGCGAGCGCCTCGGTGGTGGAGGGCGCCGAGGTCCGCAGCGGGCGGGCGGTGGCGTTGCCCGCCCAGTTGCGCCAGGTCGGCGGTGCGGGCCGCCTCGTACGCCGTGCTGTGTGCGTGGTCATCGCTGACGGCCCTCCCCAGGGCTGGCGTACCGCGCGGACGGTGGACCCGCCGGCCGGAGGGGGATCATACTCTCGCAGGCCGTTTCCGGACCCACCGCGGGTCCGGGCCGTGGGCCCCGCGGCCGGATGGCAGGATCGAGACATGCCCGACGCAACTGACGCCCGTCCCCACGACGCCCTACTGCTGCTGTCCTTCGGAGGACCGGAGGGTCCCGACGACGTGGTGCCGTTCCTGGAGAACGTCACCCGTGGAAGGGGGATCCCGCGGGAGAGGCTGGAGGAGGTCGGGCAGCACTACTACCTGTTCGGCGGCGTCAGTCCGATCAACGCCCAGAACCGCGAGCTGCTCGCCGCCCTGCGCGAGGACTTCGCCGCGAACGGACTGGACCTGCCCGTCTACTGGGGCAACCGGAACTGGGCGCCGTACCTGGCCGACACCCTGCGCGAGATGGTCCTTGACGGCCGCCGCCGGATCCTGGTGCTGGCCACCAGCGCGTACGCCTCGTACTCCGGCTGCCGCCAGTACCGGGAGAACCTCGCCGAGGCCCTGGCCGCCCTGGAGGCCGAAGGGCTCCCGGTGCCGCGGGTGGACAAGCTGCGGCACTACTTCAACCACCCCGGCTTCGTCCGCCCCATGACCGACGGGGTGCTCAACGCCCTCGCGGAGCTGCCCGGGGACGTCCGGGCGGGGGCGCACCTGGTCTTCACCACCCACTCCATCCCCCTCTCCCAGTCCGAGACCTCCGGGCCGGACGGCGGCGCCTACGTCGCCCAGCACCTGGACGTGGCGCGGGTGATCGCCGGCGCGGTGCGCGAGGAGACCGGGGTGGACAGGCCCTGGGAGCTGGTCTACCAGTCCCGCAGCGGCGCCCCCCACATCCCCTGGCTGGAGCCGGACGTCTGCGACCATCTGGAGGCGCTGCACGAGCGGGGCGCTCCGGCCGCGGTGATGATCCCGATCGGGTTCGTCTCGGACCACATGGAGGTCCTGTACGACCTCGACACCGAGGCGATGGCCAAGGCCGGGGAGCTGGGCCTGCCGGCGGTGCGGTCGGCCACGGTCGGCGCCGACCCGCGGTTCCCCGGGGCCGTGCGCGACCTGGTGACCGAGCGCGCCGCCGCCGAGCGCGGCGAGCACCCCGAGCGCTGCGCGCTGGGCGCGCTGGGGCCCAGCCACGACGTGTGCCCGGTGGGCTGCTGCCCGGCCCGTACGCCGAAGCCCGCCGCCGCGGGCGCCGACAGCCCGTACGCCTGACATCCGCCCGACGCCCCGACGCCGCAGAGGAGAGCCGTGACCGACGCCGCAAGCCCCGCCGGGACCCCCGCCGACAACGCCGCCGGCAACCCAGCCGACAGGGCTGCCCGCAGCCCAGCGGGAACCTCCGCCGGGACCGGGGCGGGGACCGGCCGCGCGACCGCCGCCGTGGCGGACCCGCTCAGGAGGGAACTGCTGGGCCTCGCGCTGGAGGCCGCCCGCCGGGCGGGCGCACTCCTGAGTGAGGGCCGCCCCGCCGACCTGGGGGTGGCCGCGACCAAGAGCAGTCCCGTCGACGTCGTCACCGAGATGGACCTCGCCTCCGAGAAGCTGATCACCGGTTTCCTGTCCGACCACCGCCCCGGGGACGGCTTCCTGGGGGAGGAGGGGGCCTCCACGGAGGGCGACAGCGGGGTGCGCTGGGTGATCGACCCGATCGACGGCACGGTGAACTACCTCTACGGGCAGCCCGCCTGGGCCGTCTCGATCGCCGCCGAGCACCGGGGCGAGACGGTCGTCGGCGTGGTCCACGTCCCGCCGCGCGGCGAGACGTACCACGCGGTGCTGGGCGAGGGCGCCCGGCTGAACGGGGAGCGGGTGCACTGCCGGCCCTCGCCGCCGCTGGAGCAGGCGCTGATCGGCACCGGTTTCAACTACGTCGCCGAGCGCCGCGGGGCCCAGGCCGAGGTGGCCCGCCGCCTGCTGCCGAAGGTCCGCGACATCCGCCGTTCCGGTTCGGCCGCCATCGACCTGTGCGATGTGGGCGGCGGGCGGCTGGACGGCTTCTACGAGCGGGGACTGCACCCCTGGGACTTCGCCGCGGGCGATCTGGTCGCCCGGGAGGCGGGCGCCCTCACCGGAGGACGGCCCGGCTCCCCGCCGACGGGCGAACTGACGGTGGCCGCCTCCCCCGGGGTCTTCGGTGCGCTCCAGCCGCTGCTGGAGGAACTGGGCGCCTGGCACGAGTGAACGGTTCGGGTCCGGGCGGCAGGGACACCGGCCCTCCCCGCGCCGCGCGCACCGGTGCCCCGGGAGGTCTTCCACCCGGGGCACCGGTGCGCGGGACCGGTCAGACGCCGGTGGGGGCGCCGACCTCCACGCCGTACTCGGCGGCCAGACGGCGCAGATCCTCGAGCTCGGCCTGCTCGACGTCCACCAGGAAGTCGTCGCCCGACTCACGAGCGCGGATCAGGTCGGATTCCGTGGTCCGTATGCGCTGCAGAATGCCTGCGGTGAACGCGTCCATGGTGCGCCCCCTCGTCGTGGGTCGTCGGCACGGGGGTGTGCCGGGGGTGGGGCGATCACGGAGTGTTCCCCGAGCGGTCGGCCGACGGCCCTTCCCGGCTGGAAGAGGGGTCGGGACATGCCGTCTACAGGGCGTGATCGCGGGTGTACTGCCGTCTTCCCCATCTCAAACCTCAGAGAAACCTCAAGAAGGACGAAAATTCGGTGAACGGCCGGGACGGAAGTCCCTTACGGCCCGTTTACCGAGGTCGCGGGCACGATGGGCATGATGGAACAGGACGGGGCGCGCCCCCGTCCACAGGGCCGGGAGCCGCCCCTCTCCCGGTTCCGTACCGTTCCGGCGCCGTCGGCGGACCGCCGGGACGGCCCCCCGGCCCCGCGAACCGAAGGAAGGACATCACCCGTGCGCGTACTCGTCGTCGAGGACGAGCAGCTGCTCGCCGATGCCGTGGCCACCGGACTGCGCCGGGAGGCCATGGCCGTCGACGTGGTCTACGACGGCGCCGCCGCCCTCGAACGCGTCGGGGTCAACGACTACGACGTGGTGGTGCTCGACCGCGATCTGCCGCTGGTGCACGGCGATGACGTGTGCCGCGAGATCATCCGGCTGGGCCTGCCCACCCGGGTGCTGATGCTCACCGCCTCCGGCGACGTCAGCGACCGGGTGGAGGGCCTGGAGCTGGGCGCGGACGACTACCTGCCCAAGCCCTTCGCCTTCAGCGAGCTGACCGCCCGGGTGCGGGCGCTCGGCCGCCGCAGCACCGCGCCCCTGCCGCCGGTGCTGGAGCGTTCCGGCATCCGGCTGGACCCCAACCGCCGCGAGGTCTCCCGCGACGGCCGGCAGGTGCAGCTGGCCCCCAAGGAGTTCGCGGTGCTGGAGGTGCTCATGCGGGGCGAGGGATCGGTGGTCTCCGCCGAGCAGCTCCTGGAGAAGGCCTGGGACGAGAACACCGACCCGTTCACCAACGTCGTACGGGTCACCGTGATGACCCTGCGCCGCAAGCTAGGCGAGCCGCCGGTGATCGTCACCGTGCCCGGCTCCGGATACCGCATCTGAGCCCCCATGACACCCAGCACGCCCGGTACTCCCGGCCCCCCGCCCCAGCCCCCGGCGACCCCGCCCAAGCCCACCTGGGACCCCTTCCAGCCGGGCCGCTCCCACCCGTGGCTGCGGCCCACCATCCGCATACGCCTGACCCTGCTGTACGGCGGGATGTTCCTGATCGCCGGGATGGTGCTGCTGGCGATCATCTACCTGCTGGCGGCCCAGGCGCTGAAGGACGGCAGCCACCTGCCCTTCCAGATCATCGGCGTGCGGGACCAGACCACCGACGCCGTCTGCAGCCTGCCCAGCCGGGCGGACGGCGGGGAGCTGACCCCCCAGGAGCTGACCGCCGCCGTCCAGCAGTGCATGGAGAACCAGCGGCAGGCGGCACTGGAGGCCCTGCTCAACCGCTCCCTGCTGGCCCTGCTGGGCCTGGCCGTGGCCGCCTTCGCCTTCGGCTACGTCATGGCCGGCCGGGTGCTCTCGCCACTGGAGCGCATCACGCGCACGGCCCAGCGGGTCGCCGGCTCCGACCTGCACCGCCGCATCGAGCTGGACGGACCGGACGACGAGCTCAAGGAGCTGGCCGACACCTTCGACCAGATGCTGGACCGGCTGGACCGGGCCTTCACCGCCCAGCAGCGTTTCGTCGCCAACGCCTCGCACGAGCTGCGCACCCCGCTGGCGATCAACCGCACCCTGCTGGAGGTCCAGCTGTCCGACCCCGGGGCCCCGCCCGAGCTGGTCCAGCTCGGCAAGACGCTGCTCGCCACGAACGAGCGCAGCGAGCAGCTGGTGGAGGGCCTGCTGCTGCTCGCCCGCAGCGAGAACGAGATCGTCGACCGCAAGCCCGTGGACCTGGCCGAGGTCGCCTCCCAGGCCGTGGAGCAGGCGCGCGGTGAGGCCCAGGAGCGGGGTGTGGAACTGTTGAGCGTGTGCCGGCCCGCGTACACGCAGGGCAGCGGGGTCCTGCTGGAGCGGGTCGCCCTCAACCTGGTGCAGAACGCCGTGCGCTACAACGCGCCCGGCGACGGCTGGGTCTCGGTGGACACCCGGGCCCAGCCGGGGCAGGCGGTGCTGGTGGTGGAGAACACCGGGCCGGTGGTCCCGGCGTACGAGGTGGACAACCTCTTCGAGCCCTTCCGGCGCCTGCGCACCGAGCGCACCGGCAGCGACAGGGGCGTCGGCCTGGGGCTGTCGATCGTGCGGTCGGTGGTGCGGGTCCACGGTGGTGCGGTCACGGCCAGGCCGCGGGAGGAGGGCGGCCTGGTGGTGCGGGTCACCCTCCCCGTGTGACACCGCGGGCGCGGGGCGCGGAACGGGGGCGAGCGGGTCGGCGGGGCGATCGTGGAACACCACCGCCACGCCCGGCGTTATGCGGCGAAATCCGGGAATTCCTCCACTGCTCGTTCCGGTTGTGATCGATCACACACACGATTTTTCGGTCACACGTGTACGGCATCCCAGGCCCTGCCGAAAAATGCCGGAAAATCCATGTTTTTGCAGGTCGTGATCGTGGGAAAGAGGGGAGGCGGTGCGCGCAAAGTGGACATGAGGGCCGCCCGTGGCCCCCGGTCGACGGCCGACTCGGTCACCCCATCAGGGGCGCGGTTGGGTGTCGATTGAGTAACAGGGCTTGATGTGAGGCAAAATCTCCGCCTCAGGTCGGGCACAAGTCCGGCCTCTCGCGCGTTACGTGCGCTGGAGACACCACAGACACCCAGAGGGGGAGAGCGACATGGCGACCGACTACGACACTCCACGCAAGACCGATGACGACGTCAACGAGGACAGCATCGAGGAGCTGAAGGCCCGGCGGAACGACAAGTCCGCCTCGACCGTCGACGTCGACGAGTTCGAGCAGGCCGAGGGCCTGGAGCTGCCCGGAGCGGACCTCTCCAACGAGGAACTGTCGGTGCGGGTGCTGCCCCGCCAGGCCGACGAGTTCACCTGTATGAGCTGCTTCCTGGTCCACCACCGCTCGCAGCTGGCGGCGGAGAAGAACGGCCACCCCATCTGCCGCGACTGCGCGGCCTGAGCCGGGGCCGGCTGATGACGGCCGAGGAAGCACGTGACGCCGAGCGGGGCCAGGAAGGGGAGGCCTCGCTCGCGCCCGTACCCGGGTCCGCGCCCGCAGCCGCCTTCGGCCGCGGGCTGCGGCGGTTCCGTCCGCGCCGTCCGGCCGGCGCGGACGGCGCGGACCACGTGGCCGGCGCGCACGCGCCGGACGGCCGGAGTCCGCGGGAGCCGCGCGGGCGCGGCACGGTCAGAGCCTTTCTGGGCGTGGTGGCCGACCGCGTCGTCGACCTCGCCCCCAGGATCCCGGTGAGGGACCTGGCCACGCTCCGCCGGCAGTTCCCGGGCCTGGGGCCCGAGGAGATGGCCGACAGGCTGATATCGGGGGCCGTGAAGGGCAGCGCGACCGTCGGCGCCGGAGTGGGCGCCTCGGCGATGCTGCCCGTGCCGCCGGCGATGCCCGCCGAACTGGCCGCCGAGGTCGTCGGGGTGGCCGCGGTGGAGCTCAAGCTCATCGCCGAGCTGCACGAGGTCTACGGGCTGCGCCCGCCCGGCAGCGCCCGGGAGCGGGCCGCCGTGTACCTGGCCGAGTGGACCCAGGAACGCGGGATAGAGCCGGCCGTTCCCGCGACGTTCGGCGCGGCCTTCGGCAGCCACATGAGACGGCGGCTGCGCCAGACCCTCCTCAAGCGCACCATGCGCAACCTCCCCAACCTCACGCCCTTCATGATCGGCGCGGCGGTGGGAGCCCTGATGAACCGGCGCGACACCAGGAAGCTGGCGGAGACGATCCGCGGCGATCTGAGGAGGAGGCGGATCCCCTGGGACGCCGTCCCCCTGGAGGACCGCCCGGGGAAGATCATCCCCTCCCGGCCCGGACAGACCCCGCAGTACGCCCCCGGTGAGGACGGCTGACGGCCCGCTGCCCTCCCCGGCCCCCCGCCGCCCGGGCGCGGCCGATCCGGTCGGACCCCGGCCGCCCGGCGCGCGGTTACCGGCGCGCGGTCTCCAGAGCGTCGGCCAGTGCCCGCGGGCGCCGTGTGGACAGGTACAGGTACGGAGTGGGGTCCGCGGGGTCGGTGACCTCCACGCGCAGCGCCGTCGGCACATAGCCGCGCAGCAGCATGTACGCGCGGGGGTCGGCGCGGTGGGTGCGCCAGGCGCGGGCCTCCTCCTCGTCCAGGACGTGCGCCTCGCCCAGCGCGGAGACCGGCACCCGGGCGTCCCCCGCGACCAGCGAGTCCGCGAGCACGCGGATACGGGCCGAGCCGTAGGCGCTCACCGCCATCGCGCCCAGCGCCGCACCCGCCACCAGACCGCCCAGCAGGGGCACAGGGCCCAGGGGGAACAGGATCAGGCCCAGGGCGACCCCGGACAGGGCGGCGATCAGCCACCAGGGGCGCGGCGCGGTCAGCCGCTCGTCGTACAGCACGCCGGGAGGAAGCATGGCCCCAGCTTGGCACGCCCGCGACCGGCTCACCGACCCGGCGGTAAGGTCAGCATCCGTGAGTGCCACCAAGACATCCCTGACCCCACCGGACGACGCCGTTCCCCCGGTGCGTCACCCCGACGCTCCCGCCCCCGGAGAACTGTTGGGCGCCCACTACGCACAGTGCTTCGGCTGCGGCGCCGAGCAGCCCCACGGGCTGCACATCGACGCCCGGGCGGGCGAGGGGGTCAGCGTCACAGCCGAGTTCACCGTCCGCCCCGAGCACCAGGGCGCACCCGGTCTCGCCCACGGCGGACTGCTGTCCACCGCCATGGACGAGATCCTGGGCTCCCTGAACTGGCTGATGCACACCATCTCGGTCACCGGGCGCCTGGAGACCGACTTCCTCCAGCCCGTCCCCGTGGACTCCGTGCTGCACCTGGCGGCGCGTGTCACCGCCCGGCACGGGCGCAAGATCTACTGCACCGCCACCGGGCGCGTCGGCGGCCCCGACGGCCCTCTCGCGGTGCGCGCGGACGCCCTCTTCATCGAGGTCAGGGTCGAGCACTTCGTCGACCACGGCCGCAAGGAAGAGATCGAGGCCGCGATGGCCGACCCCGACACCGTCCGCCGGGCCCGTGCCTTCGAGGTGAACCCGTGAGCCGCGCCGGTCTGCCCGGGCGCGACCCCGTCGAGGTGCTGATCCGCCGCCTCGACCCCGAGGTGCCGCTGCCCGCCTACGCCCACCCCGGCGACGCGGGCTGCGATCTGGTCACCACCGAGGCGGCCGAACTGGCCCCGGGCCGGAGGGCCGTTCTGCCCACGGGGGTTTCCATCGCACTGCCCGACGGGTACGCCGCCTTCGTGCATCCGCGCTCCGGTCTGGCGGCCCGCTGCGGGGTCTGCCTCGTGAATGCCCCCGGAACCGTGGATGCCGGGTACCGTGGAGAGATCAGGGTGATCGTGGCCAACCTGGATCCGCGCGAGAGCGTGCGGTTCGAGCGGTTCGACCGCATCGCCCAGCTCGTCGTCCAGCAAGTCGAGAAGGTGCGCTTCCACGAGGTGGGGGAACTGCCGGGATCGGCGCGAGCGGCGGGGGGCTTCGGCTCCACGGGAGGCCACGCCGCACGGGACGGCACCGCACAGGACCACGCTGCACAGCACAACCATTACGCTGCGGTCGAGGCCGACGAGGCTGCCGACCTGAAGGGACAGTGACGTGTTCGGACGTCGTCGCAAGAAGAAGGTAGGGCCCGAGGGCGCCTCGGACGAGTTCGAGACGGAACGGTCCGACGAGAGCACCGACGCGTCGGACGGGTCCGCCGACGACACCGGCGGCGAGCAGACCCGGGTCAAACTCCCCCCGGCCCCCCGGCCGGACGGCCCCTGGGACGTGAGCGAGCTCCACGCCCCGGGCGAGGGCCGGGTCGACCTGGGTGGCATGTTCGTGCCCGGGGTGCAGGGCATGGAGCTGCGGGTGGAGGTCGCCGGTGACGCCATCGTCGCCGCGACGATCGTGCTCAAGGACAGCGCCGTCCAGCTCCAGGCGTTCGCCGCACCCAAGCGCGAGGGCATCTGGGACGAGGTGCGCGAGGAGATCGCCTCGGGCATCACCCAGAAGGGCGGGGTCATCGACGAGGCCGAGGGCCCGCTGGGCTGGGAGCTGCGCGCGCAGGTGCCGGTCAGGCTGCCCGACGGCAACAGCGGCATGCAGGTCGTGCGCTTCGTCGGTGTGGACGGCCCCCGCTGGTTCCTGCGAGGTGTCATCTCCGGCCAGGGCGCGGTGCAGCCGCAGGCCGCCGGGCTGCTGGAGCAGATCTTCCGCGACACGGTCGTGGTGCGCGGGGACTCCCCGATGGCGCCCCGCGACCCGATTGTCCTCAAGCTCCCCGACGACGCGCAGATGGTGCCCGACGGCGGCGTCCAGCAGGAGCAGGCGCAGGAGGGCTCCCGCTTCGCCGGCGGCATCGACAAGCTCCAGCGCGGTCCGGAGATCACCGAGGTCCGCTGACCCGGTCCGGACGGAGCCCTGCCGCCGCGCACGGCGGCAGGGCCGTGCCGTGGGGGGGGGGGGGGGGCGGGCCCCCCGCGCGGGGGGGGGGGGGCGGGGGGCCCCGCCCCCCG
>NZ_JBXUOY010000025.1:0-32560 GCF_057196705.1 Streptomyces sp. ATLC9
GCCAGCGCCCGGCCGCTGGCGACCGCCGCCAGGCAGCCGTAAGAGCCGCACATGCACAGCGCGTCGGGCCGGTCGTGCAGCCTGATGTGCCCGATGTCCCCCGCGCCGCCGTCGATGCCACGGTACATCTCGCCGTCCACCACCAACCCCGCGCCGATCCCGGTGGAGACCTTGATCAGCAGGAAGGCGCCGCAGTCGCGCCAGCCGGCGCGCTGCTCGGCGTACGCCATGAGGTTGGCGTCGTTCTCCACCAGCACCACGGGGCCCTCGCCGCCGGCGCCGGTGCGCCGCAGATACGCCCGCCGCATCCGCTCCGGGATCGGGTAGCGGTCCCAGCCCGGCATGATCGGCGGCTGGACCACCTGCCCCGACTCCCACTCCACGGGCCCCGGCACCGACACCCCGATACCGCAGACGTCCTCCGGCGCCGCCCCGGCCCTCTCCAGCAGCGGCGGGAACCACCTCGCCACCCGGTCGATCACGTTCTCCGGGCCGTCCTCGATGTTCAGCGGCCCGGTGCGCTCGGCCAGCACCCTGCCGTCGAGGTCCAGCACGGCGGCCAGCCCGTGCCGGGTCTCCACGTCCACGGCGAGGACCACGGCGTGCGAGCCGTCGAACTCCAGGCGGCTCGACGGGCGCCCGCCCGCCGGGCCGCCCGCGGGCACGGTGGCGCCCTCGCGGATCCAGCCCGCCCCGAACAGCTGGTCGAGACGGTGGCCGACAGTGGATCGGGACAGTCCGGTGGCGCGCTGGAGTTCACCGCGGGTGGTCGCCTGCCCGCTGCGCACCAGTCGCAGCAGATGTCCCGCGCTGGATTGATTCCCGGTCATACGATCATCTTCTCCACACCCCCCGGCCGCCGCCGTCCCGCCCCCGCCGAACGCCCTGCTCAGCCCGTGTCCGGTCGCCGGCCGTACCCGCCGGGGCCTTTCTCCGCGCCTGGCCTGTGTCGGGTCTCACAGTCTCACTTCTGCCTTTTCGCAAGACAGAACCCTAGGCTTATGGAGGCGTAACCTAGGAGTCGCACAGACACCGGAGTTCTCGTGGAGCGCGTCGCCCAGTCCACCGACATCCCCATGCCCCCGCCCCTCCCCGGGGCCGGCGCCCCGGGGAGGGGGCCACGGCCCCGCGTACCGGGTCCTCCATCGGACTCCGCATCGGACCTCACCGTCCGCTCCGGCGCGGATTCGGCAGTCCGATGAAGCCTGTCCCGGTCCCCCTCACCACGACCCGGCCCTTCATCCCCGCCCAGCGGCCGCCCGTCGGCGTCACCGCCGCCGAGCTGCGCCAGGCCGCTCGCCAGGTGCTGCTGCGCAACTGGACGGGCGTCTCCACCGTGCCCTCGCGCGGCCTGTACCCGCACCAGTGGAGCTGGGACTCCGCGTTCGTCGCGATCGGCCTGCGCCATCTGTCGGCGCCGCGCGCCCAGCGCGAGCTGGAGACGCTGATGGCCGCCCAGTGGGGCGACGGCCGCGTCCCGCACATCGTCTTCAACCCGTCCGTGCCGCTCGGCGCGTACTTCCCCAGCCCGGACTTCTGGCGCTCCTCGACCGCCGGAGCCGGGGCCGGAGCGCCCGGGCACACCGAGACCTCGGGAATCGTGCAGCCGCCCGTCCACGCGCTCGCCGCCTGGCTGGTGCACCGCGCCGACCCGGCGACCTCGCGGCGGCGCGGCTTCCTCAGACGCCTCTACCCCCGGCTGGTCGCCTGGCACCGCTATCTGACCGCCCACCGCGACCTGGGCGGGCACGGGCTGGTGTCGGCCGTCCACCCGTGGGAGCCGGGCATGGACAACAGCCCGGCCTGGGACGCCCCCCTGTCACGCGTCGAGCCGGCCGATCCCTGTTCCTTCCGCCGCTGCGACCTCGACCACGGCTCGGCCGCCGACCGTCCCACCGACCTGGACTACGGCCGGTACGTGCGGCTGGCGGCCGACTACCGCGACCACGGCTACCGGGACGCCGACGCCCCGCACCCCTTCGCGGTGGAGGACCCCGGCGTCAACGCCCTGCTGATCGCCTCCGAGCACGCCCTGGCGCGGATCGCCGCCGAGGTCGGGGCGGAAGGCCCCGGGGGCGACCCCGGCGGGCACCGCGAACGGGCCGCGCGGCTGACCGCCGCCCTGGTGGACCGCCTGTGGGACGAGGAGAGCGGCATGTTCCTGTGCCGCGACGTGCGCGCCGGGCACCGCGGCGAGCCGATCCGGGAACGCAGCGCCGCCGGGCTGGTGCCGCTGGCCGTCCCCGGCCTGCCGCGGCGAATCGTCCGCACGCTGCTGCGCACGGTCGGCGGCGAGCACTTCGGGCTGGGCGACACCGTCCGCCTGGTGCCCAGCTACGACCTGAAGGGCCACGCCTTCGACCCGTGCCGCTACTGGCGGGGGCCGGCCTGGTTCAACGTCAACTGGCTGGTGGAGCGGGGCCTGCGGCAGTACGGGCACACCACCCGGGCCGACTCCCTGCGCGCCGCGGTGCTGGCCTCGGCCGCGGCGTCCGGATTCGCCGAGTACGTCGACCCGCACACCGGGGCGGGCCGGGGCACCCGGGAGTTCAGCTGGACGGCGGCCCTCGCCCTGGACCTGCTCTCCCGCGGCGGCGGCCGGCCCGCGGACCGCGCGGCGGTGCGCACCGGGATGCGCGTCGCGGCGCCGGTGCGCAGCGGCACGGCGACTGACTGAACGGAGCCCGGGAGCGGTCCAGCCGCCCCTCATCAGCCGCCGGAGGTGTCCAGCTCGGCCCCGGCCGCGGCGCCCGCGCGGTCGTACGGGTCGTCCAGCCAGCCATCGGGCAGTGCCACCCGGTTGCGTCCGGAGGTGCGCCCGCGCGGGCCGTCCGCGCCCCTCGGCCACGGCTGTTCCGGGTCGAGCCCGCCCAGCAGCTCCTCCAGCGCGGCGAGCGAGGACGCGACGGCCAGCTTCCGGCGCATCTCGGAGCCGACCGGGAAGCCCTTGGTGTACCAGGCGACATGCTTGCGGAAGTCGATCACCCCGCGCGCCTCGTCCTCCAGCCACTCCCCCAGCAGCCGGGCGTGCCGCAGCATCACCGCGGCGACCTCGCCCAGGGTGGGCTCGGCCCGCTCCGGCCTGCCCTCGCAGGCGGCCACCAGATCGCCGAAGAGCCACGGCCGGCCCAGGCAGCCGCGCCCGACCACGACACCGTCGCAGCCGGTCTCGCGCATCATCCGCACCGCGTCGTCGGCCGACCAGATGTCGCCGTTGCCCAGTACCGGGATCTCGGGCACGGCCTCCTTCAGGGCCGCGATGGCGCTCCAGTCGGCGGTGCCGCCGTAGTGCTGGGCGGCTGTGCGGCCGTGCAGGGCGACGGCGGTGACGCCCTCCTCCACGGCGATGCGCCCGGCGTCCAGATAGGTGAGGTGGTCGTCGTCGATGCCCTTGCGCATCTTCATGGTCACCGGCAGCCCGCCGGCGCCGGTGACGGCCTCGCGCAGGATCGCCCGCAGCAGGTTCCGCTTGTACGGCAGCGCCGACCCGCCGCCCTTGCGGGTCACCTTGGGCACCGGGCAGCCGAAGTTGAGGTCGATGTGGTCGGCCATGTCCTCGTCGGCGATCATGCGGACGGCCTTGCCGACGGTCGCCGGGTCCACACCGTAGAGCTGGATGGAGCGCGGCTTCTCGGTCTCGGCGAAGTGGACGAGCCGCATGGTCTTGGCGTCCCGCTCGACCAGCGCCCGGGTGGTGATCATCTCGCTGACGAACAGCCCCCGGCCGCCGCTGTACTCGCGGCACAGCGTCCGGAACGGCGCGTTGGTGATCCCGGCCATGGGCGCGAGGACCACGGGCGGCCGGACCGTGTGCGGACCGATGGCGAGCTGCTGTGACATGGGAGAGGGCATCCTCGTCGTCGCTCGGTTGCGGGGGCGATCCTTCATTGTCCCCCATCCGGACCGCTCCCCCGCGCCCCGTCCCCTCTCCGCCCTCTCCCGGTCAGTGCCCCAGGAAGGCGGGAGTGAAGACGGTGAGGAAACCGGCCAGCCCGATCAGCCCGAGGATCCAGGGCGCGGGGCTGAGCCGCTGCCCGCCGCCGCCCCGCGCGCCGTGCTCGGCCAGATGGCGCACGGCCTCGGCCCGTGCGAGACCGCGGGCCGTGAAGCGGCGGTCGCAGGTGCCGCAGACGAGGTGGCGGCCCTCCCCCGTGCCGCGGCGCGGACACAGCTCACGGGTGATCCTCACCTCGTGGATGCGCCCGTCCTGCCCGCAACCGCTGACCGTGCCCGTGGTCACCGTGCCCGTCGTCAGCATCCGTCCCCCTTTTCGCCCTCCGGATCCCGTCCGTGTGTGCCCGGCCGATTCTGGGCGGCGGCGCGCCGCGGCGCCAGGGTCGAGTGGGGCAGTGTTCGGCGGCGGCCGGTTTCCGGATCCCGGCAAGCGGCAGGCCGCCGGGGCGGCTTCACGGCCGCCCCGCCTTCCGGGGTGGTGAGGACGTGCGGAGGCCTCCGCACCCGGTGCCGGGCGCGGAGGCCTCCGTCGGCGGGTCGGCTCCGTGAGCGGACTCAGCAGCCGATCAGCCGGGCCGCGAGGTAGGACTCGATCTGGTCGAGCGAGACACGCTCCTGCTTCATGGTGTCGCGCTCGCGCACCGTCACGGCGTTGTCGTCGAGGGTGTCGAAGTCGACGGTGACGCAGAACGGCGTGCCGATCTCGTCCTGACGGCGGTAGCGGCGGCCGATGGCGCCGGCGTCGTCGAACTCGATGTTCCAGTGCTTGCGCAGCGTGTCCGCCAGGCCCTTGGCCTTCGGGGAGAGCTGCGGGTTGCGCGACAGCGGCAGGACGGCGGCCTTGACCGGCGACAGGCGCGGGTCGAGGCGCATCACGACGCGCTTCTCCATCTTGCCCTTGGCGTTGGGCGCCTCGTCCTCGGTGTAGGCGTCCAGCATGAAGGCCAGCATCGTACGGCCGACACCGGCCGCGGGCTCGATGACGTACGGCGTCCAGCGCTCGCCGGCCTCCTGGTCGAAGTACGACAGGTCCTGGCCGGAGGCCTTGGAGTGCGAGTTCAGGTCGTAGTCGGTGCGGTTGGCCACGCCCTCCAGCTCACCCCACTCGCCGCCGCCGAACCGGAAGCGGTACTCGATGTCGGCGGTGCGCTTGGAGTAGTGGGAGAGCTTCTCCGCCGGGTGCTCGTACCAGCGCATGTTCTCCTCGCGCAGGCCCAGTCCGGTGTACCAGTTCCAGCGCTGCTCCATCCAGTACTCGTGCCACTTCTCGTCCTCGCCCGGCTTGACGAAGAACTCCATCTCCATCTGCTCGAACTCGCGGGTGCGGAAGATGAAGTTGCCCGGGGTGATCTCGTTCCGGAAGGACTTGCCCATCTGCGCGATGCCGAACGGCGGCTTGCGGCGCGAGGTCTGCTGCACCTGGGCGAAGTTGGTGAAGATGCCCTGCGCGGTCTCGGGGCGCAGGTAGGCGACCGAGCCGGAGTCCTGGGTCGGGCCCAGGTGCGTGGACAGCAGGCCGGAGAACTGCTTGGGCTCGGTGAACTGGCCCTTGACGCCGCAGTGGGGGCAGTTGACGTCCGACAGGCCGGCGGCGGGGAGGCGGCCGTGCTTGGCCTCGTACGCCTCCTCCAGGTGGTCGGCCCGGAACCGCTTGTGGCACGAGGTGCACTCGGTCAGCGGGTCGGTGAAGGTGGCCACGTGGCCGGAGGCGACCCAGACCTCGGAGGCGAGGATGACCGACGAGTCGATTCCGACCACGTCGTCGCGCGAGGTGACCATGTGGCGCCACCACTGGCGCTTGATGTTCTCCTTCAGCTCCACGCCCAGCGGACCGTAGTCCCAGGCGGCCCTCTGCCCCCCGTAGATCTCGCTGCAGGGATAGACGAAGCCACGGCGCTTGCTGAGGCTGACGATGGTGTCGATCTTGTCGGCGGCCACGGTGCTCTCTTCGGTACAGACGACGGAATACCTCAGGTTACCGGCGATGACGGGGGCGGGATCAAATCGGTTCGGGGTTCGGACGGAAGATGCCGGGAACACGGTCGGCGCCGTTCACCGCGACCCCCATCTCATTTGACAATCATTTCCAACTAGGGTGAAAATGGGTGTCATGAACGCTCGATGCCGCCCTCTCATACCCCACCCCCGCCGCCGCCGCGCCGCCTCCCGCACCGCACTGGCCGGAGCAGCCGCTCTGGGCGTGCTCGGTCTGACCGCCTGCGGTGCGGGCGAGGCGGGAGGGACGCGGGAGGACGCGGGCGGCGGGGTGGACGTCGTCGCCTCGTTCTACCCGATGCGGTTCCTCGCCGAGGAGATAGGCGGGGAGCACGTCTCGGTCAGCTCCCTGGTGGAGCCCGGCGTCGAGCCGCACGACCTGGAACTGAGCCCGCGGCAGACCGCCGAGCTGGGCGAGGCGGACCTCGTGGTCTACCTCAAGGGGTTCCAGCCGGCCGTGGACAAGGCGATCGAACTGTCCGGCGTGGAGAACGTCGCCGAGGCGACCTCCTACACCGAGCCGGTGGAGCGCGGTTCCGGCCACGAGCACGGCCACGAGCACGGGGACGAACACGGCCACGAGCACGACTCCGGCCACGGGGAGGGGGAAGAGGGCCACGACCACGGCGGCGAGGGGGCCGTCGACCCGCATGTCTGGCTCGATCCGGTGAAGTACGCCGAGGTCGCCGAGGGCGTCGGCGAGGCGCTGGCGAAGGCGGACCCGGACCACGCCGACGACTACCGGAAGAACGCCGACGCGCTGGCGGGCAAGCTGGAGGGCCTGGACGCGGACTTCCGCGAGGGCCTGGAGAACCGCAGGACCGACACCTTCATCACCGCCCACGCGGCCTTCGGCTACCTCGCCGACCGCTACGGCCTCCACGAGGAGTCCATAGCCGGTCTCGACCCCGAGTCCGAGCCCAGCGGCGCGAGGATGAGGCAACTGCACCGGGTGGCCGAGGAGGACGATGTCGACACCGTCTTCTTCGAGGCGGCGGCCGGCGAGCGCACCGCGAGGACCCTCGCCGACGACCTCGGACTGCGCACCGCCGTCCTCGACCCCGTCGAGGGGGTCACCGACGCCTCCCCGGGCGACGACTACTTCGAGATCATGCGGGCCAATCTCCAGGCCCTGCGGCAGGCGCTCGGCGCCCGGTGAGGAGGCCGGCCATGACGGAGGAGCACACCACCACGGCGAGGGCCGGGGCGGACGCGACGGCACCGGCGACGGCGCCCCCGGCACTGTCCCTGCGGGGCGTGACCGCCTCGCTCGGGGCGCGGACGGTGCTGCGCGGCATCGACCTGGCCGTGGGACGGGGCGAGGTCGTCGCCCTGCTCGGCGCGAACGGCTCGGGCAAGTCCACGACGGTGCGGGCCGCCGTCGGCCAGGTGCCCGCCTCGGGCGGCGAGCTGGAGCTGTTCGGCACCCCGCTGCGCCGCTTCCGCGACTGGCACCGTGTGGGCTACGTACCGCAGCGCTCCACCGCGGCGGCCGGCGTGCCCGCGACCGTGCGCGAGGTGGTCGCCTCCGGGCGGCTGGCCCGCAGGCGGCTGGGGCCGCTGGGACGCGGCGACCGGGCGGCGGTACGGCGGGCCCTGGAGCTGGTCGGGCTGGCCGACCGGGCGCGGGACTCGGTGAACGCGCTCTCCGGCGGCCAGCACCAGCGCGTACTGATCGCCCGCGCGCTGGCCGGCGAGCCCGAGCTGCTGGTCATGGACGAACCGCTGGCCGGTGTGGACCTGCTCAGCCAGGGCGTCCTGGCCGAGGCACTGCGCGAGCGGACCGGCGCGGGCGCCTCCGTCCTGCTGGTGCTGCACGAGCTCGGCCCGCTGGCCCCGCTGATCGATCGCGCGGTCGTCCTGCACGACGGCCGCGTGGAGCGCGTGGAGGGCACCGCGCACCTCCACGACCAGGCGTGCCACCCGCACGCCGACTCCCTGGCCGAACCGACCCGGACCGGACTGCTGACATGACCGAGATCCTCCAGCCCGCCTTCATGCAGCGCGCGCTGCTCGCCGCGCTGCTGGTCGGCGTCGCGGCCCCCGCCATCGGCATCTACCTCGTCCAGCGCCGCCAGGCGATCATGGGCGACGGGATCGGGCACGTGGCCCTCACCGGTGTGGCGCTGGGCTTCCTGCTGAGCACCAGCCCGGTGTGGACGGCCGTGGTGGTCGCCTCGCTCGGCTCGGTCGCGATGGAGCTGATCCGCTGGTACGGCAGAACACGCGGCGACGTGGCCCTGGCCATGCTGTTCTACGGCGGCATGGCGGGTGGCGTCCTGATCATCAATCTGGCGCCGGGCGGCACCACGGCCGATCTCCTCTCCCCGCTCTTCGGCTCGGTCATGACCGTCTCGCCCGAGGACGTCACCGCCATCGTGGTGCTGTCCGTCCTCGCCCTGGCGGTCTCCCTCGGACTGCGGCGGCAGCTGTTCGCCGTCTGCCAGGACGAGGAGTTCGCCCGGGTCAGCGGGCTGCCGGTGCGGCTGCTCAACCTGCTGCTGGCCGTCACCGCCGCCGTCACCGTGACCGTGGCCATGCGGGTGGTGGGCCTGCTCCTGGTGAGCGCCCTGATGGTGATCCCGGTGGCCGCGGCCCAGCAGGTCACGCGCGGCTTCGCCACCACCATGGGACTCGCGGTGGGCATGGGTGTGCTGGTCTCCGTGTCCGGCACCGCCACCTCGTACTACGCCGACGTGCCCCCCGGCGCCACCATCGTGCTGCTGGCCATCGTGCTGTTCGCCCTGCTGTCCGCCGCGGCCCCGCTGCTGAACCGCGCGCGGCTGAGGGCACGGGCGCGGGACGAGGAGGGGCCCGGACCGGGCGAGTGGGCGGAAGAGCGGGAGAGGGCGGGCCGGAGGACGGCGGAAGGCGTTACGGTCGTGCGGTGACCGGTGGCAGTCGGCGTACGGCGCGGCCGATGACGCCACCGGTGCGGAGTGCGCCCGGCGGCGCCCGCCGCACCTGGCACAATGGCCGATCAGCTACGCGAGGTAGCGCCGACTCTAGGAGGCAATGGTGGCGACCGCAGGTCCCCCCGTACGCGGCCGGTCGACCCGGCAGCGCGCCGCTGTGGCGGCGGCGCTCGGCGAGGTCGACGAATTCCGCAGCGCCCAGGAGCTGCACGACATGCTCAAGCACCGAGGCGACTCCGTCGGTCTGACCACCGTCTACCGCACGCTCCAGTCGCTCGCCGACGCCGGCGAGGTGGACGTGCTGCGCACCGATGAGGGCGAGGCCGTCTACCGCCGGTGCAGCACCGACGACCACCACCACCACCTGGTCTGCCGCAACTGCGGCAAGGCCGTGGAGGTGGAGGGGCCCGCGGTGGAGAAGTGGGCCGATTCCATCGCCGCGGAACACGGCTTCGTGGACGTGGCGCACACCATCGAGATCTTCGGCACCTGCGGCGAGTGCGCCGCCGCGAGGCGCGCCGAGGCCTGACGGACCCGTCCGAACGCGGTACGGCCCCGGCGCTCCCGGTGGAGGCGCCGGGGCCGCCGCGCTGTGTGCGCGCCCGGGCCTCAGGCCTGCGGCGGTACGGTCCTCTCCGGCCGTGCGGGGGCGGCCTGCGGGGAGGTCTCGACGGGCTCGGCGCCGCCGAAGCGGCGGTCGCGGCGGGCGTACTCCAGGCACGCGTCCCACAGGTTGCGGCGGTCGAAGTCCGGCCACAGCACGTCCTGGAAGACCATCTCGGCGTACGCGCTCTGCCATATCAGGTAGTTGGATGTGCGCTGCTCGCCCGAGGGCCGCACGAAGAGGTCCACGTCCGGCATGTCCGGGTAGTACAGGTACTTCGCCACCGTCTTCTCGCTCACCTTCGACGGGTCCAGCCGCCCGGCCCGCACATCCGCCGCGATGGCCGCCACCGCGTCGGCGATCTCGGCCCGGCCGCCGTAGTTGACGCAGAAGTACAGCGTCATGGCGTCGTTGTCCTTCGTCTGCTCCTGTGCCACCTGGAGCTCCTGGACGACCGACTTCCACAGCTTGGGCATCCGGCCGACCCAGCGTATGCGGATGCCGAGCGCGTCCATCTCGTCGCGGCGGCGGCGGATGACGTCGCGGTTGAAGTTCATCAGGAAGCGGACCTCCTCGGGGGACCGCTTCCAGTTCTCGGTGGAGAAGGCGTACAGGGAGAGGTTCCTCACGCCCATCTCCAGGCAGCCCTTGAGCACGTCCATCACGACGCCCTCGCCGACCTTGTGCCCCTCGGTGCGCGGCAGCCCGCGCTGCTTGGCCCAGCGCCCGTTGCCGTCCATCACGACCGCCACGTGCCTGGGCACCAGGTCGGCGGGGATGCTCGGCGGGCGCGCGCCGGAGGGGTGCGGTTCGGGGGTCAGGTACTCGCGACGCTGCCGGGACAGCATTCCGCGCCGTGCCATGCGGTTCATCTCCAGTCGGGCGGGAGCCGGGAAGGCCGCGCCCTGGGTGAGGACGGTGAAGGGATACCGGGAGCGTAGCCGGTCCGCTCCCTCAGGTCTTCTCGACGTAGCGCAGGGAGCGCAGGCCCCGCTCCAGGTGCCAGTGCAGATACGCCGACACCAGTCCGCTGCCCTCACGCACGTGCCGGGCCTCGGCCGCGTCGGCCGTCGCCCAGTCGCCCGTCAGCAGCGCGCCCAGCAGCCGCAGCGCCTCGGGGGACGGCACGACGCTGCCCGGCCTGCGGCAGTCGGCGCACACCACCCCGCCGGCGGCGACGGAGAAGAACCGGTTGGGGCCGGGCATCCCGCACTGGGCGCACGCCTCAAAGCTGGGCGCGTAGCCGCCCACGGCCAGGGAGCGCAGCAGGAAGGCGTCCAGCACCAGCGCCGGGGCGTGCTCGCCGGCGGCGAGGGTGCGCAGGCCGCCGATCAGCAGCAGGTACTGCTGGACGTTGGGCTCGCCCTCGTGGTCGGTGAACCGCTCGGCCGTCTCCAGCATGGCCGTCCCGGCGGTGTAGCGGGCGTAGTCGATGACGATGTTCCGCCCGTAGGGCGCGATGGTCTCGGTCTGGGTGCACAGCGGCAGACCGCGGCCGACCAGATCGCTGCCGCGCGCGAAGAACTGGATGTCGACGTGGGAGAACGGCTCCAGCCGCGCCCCGAACTTCGACTTGGTGCGCCGCACGCCCCGCGCCACGGCCCGCACCCGTCCGTGCCCGCGCGTGAGCAGCGTGATGATGCGGTCGGCCTCGCCCAGCTTCTGGGTGCGCAGGACCACGCCGTCGTCGCGGAACAGGCTCATTCCCCCATTGTCCCCCACCCTTCCCCCGGCCGGGGGACACGGGCCGGAGGAACACGGGCGGGTCAGGCGGGGCCGGGAAGCGTCAGGAAGGAGTGGTGCGGGCGGCGTCCAGCAGCCGGTCGGTCTCCTCCCCGCACAGCCGCAGGGTCCGCCCGACCAGGCCCAGCGTCCTGCGCTCGCCGGGGGTGTACGGGCCGTCGGCGAGCGCGATACGGGCGCCCAGCAGCAGCAGGCTCTCGCGGCCGGGACCGGCCAGGTGCGGGGCGAGCGGGGCCAGGGCCTCGTGCAGCTCTATCTCCATGGTGACCCCGTCGGCTCCCACCGCCGCGAGCAGGGCGACCATCTGCTCCTCGGAGCAGCCGGCGAAGCCGGCCGCCCGCACGCCCTCCACGGCCGTCTCCCGGGCCGACCGCGCCTCGCAACCGCCCACCGTCAGCACCGCCAGCGCGACGGCGTGCACGGCGTCGCGGAGCATGGCGCCCAGCCGGGTGGTGGTGGGGTGGTCGAGGGTGTCGGTGCCGAAGTGCCCCTCGCAGGATGCGCACTCCAGCACGGGCCCGGCCTCGCCGCGCGGCAGCACGGGGAGGCCGAGCACCACCAGGCGGCGGCGCCCGGTGCGGCGCCTGTAGTTGCGGTCGCCGCCGCAGGAGGGACAGAAGAACTCGCCGTCGTCGACCGTGTGCCAGGCCGTGCGGACGCCCGCCAGCCGCAGTCTCCGGCCGTCCCGGCCCCGGGGGTGCACCACTGCCGTACCTCCGTCACGCTCCTGCGCCATTGCCGCGTGGGCGTGATGTTAACCACATCGATGAGGTGCCGTCAGTACCCCGGAGGTCCCCCGTCCCTTCCCCTTGCGGCCCTTGCGGGCCGGTCCGGAGGGCGTACGCGCAGGTCGGAAAGGTCGTGCGGCGCCCGTGCACCGGGCGGAAACCTTTGCGAAAGCATGGGGCGCCGAGGACGCCCGGAGCTCTGCGGTGACCTCGCGGAGACGGCCCGCCCCCGCCGGACGGACGTCCGGCGGGGGCGGGCGGAGCACGCCGCGGAGGGCGGGGCCGTCAGCGGAAGGCGCGGTTGACGGCGGAGACGATCGCCTTCAGGGAGGCGCGGGTGGTGTTGGGGTCGATGCCGATGCCCCACAGCACCTTGCCGTCGATGGCGCACTCGATGTACGAGGCGGCCCGCGCGGAGGCGCCCTCGCTCATGGTGTGCTCCTGATAGTCCAGCAGCCTGGCGTCGATGCCGATGCCCTCCAGCGCGTCGAAGAACGCGGAGATGGGGCCGTTGCCGCTGCCGGTCAGCACGGTGTCGGCGCCGTCGACGGCCGCCTCGACGGTGAGGGTGTCCACGCCGTCGGTGTCGGTGGTGGTCTGCCCGTTGCGGACCTGGATGCGACCCCAGGGGTTGCCGGGGTTGGGCAGGTACTCGTCGCGGAAGGTCTCCCAGATCTGCGCCGGGGTGATCTCGCCGCCGTCGGCGTCGGTCCTGGCCTGGATGATCTTCGAGAACTCGATCTGCATCCGGCGCGGCAGGTCCAGCTTGTGGTCGTTCTTCAGGACGTAGGAGACGCCGCCCTTGCCGGACTGGGAGTTGACCCGGATGACCGCCTCGTAGGAGCGTCCGACGTCCTTGGGGTCGATGGGCAGGTACGGCACCGCCCACTCGATCTCCTCCACCGGCTTGCCGGCCGCGGCCGCGTCGGCCTCCATGGCCTCGAAGCCCTTCTTGATGGCGTCCTGGTGGGAGCCGGAGAAGGCGGTGTAGACCAGGTCTCCCGCGTACGGGTGGCGCGGGTGGACCTCCATCTGGTTGCAGTACTCGGCGGTGCGGCGGATCTCGTCGATCCGGGAGAAGTCGATCTGCGGGTCGATGCCCTGGCTGAACAGGTTCATCCCCAGCGTGACCAGGTCCACGTTGCCGGTGCGCTCGCCCTGCCCGAACAGGCAGCCCTCCACCCGGTCCGCTCCGGCCATCACGGCCAGTTCGGCGGCGGCCACGGCGGTGCCGCGGTCGTTGTGCGGGTGGGTGGACAGGCAGACGAACTCGCGCCGCGACAGGTTCCGCGACATCCACTCGAAGCGGTCGGCGTGGGTGGAGGGCGTGGAGCGCTCGACGGTGGCGGGCAGGTTCAGGATGATCTCGCGGCCCTCCTCGGGCTGCCAGACGTCCATGACCGACTCGCAGACCTCCAGGGCGAAGTCCAGCTCGGTGTCGGTGAAGATCTCCGGGCTGTACTGGTAGCCGAAGACCGTCTCGTCGCCCAGGATCTTCTCGGCGTACTCGACCACCAGGCGGGTGCCGTCCACGGCGATCTGGCGGATGTCGTCCCTGGAGCCGCGGAAGACCACGCGGCGGAAGACCGGGGCGGTGGCGTTGTACAGGTGGACCGTGGCGCGGTGGGCGCCGGCCAGGGACCGCACGGTGCGCTCGATCAGGTCCTCGCGGGCCTGGGTCAGCACCGAGATCGTCACGTCCTCGGGGATGGCGCCCTCTTCGATGACGGAGCGCACGAAGTCGAAGTCGGCCCGGCCGGAGGAGGGGAAGCCGACCTCGATCTCCTTGTAGCCCATGCGGACCAGCAGGTCGAACATCTCGCGCTTGCGGGCGGGTGACATCGGGTCGATCAGCGCCTGGTTGCCGTCGCGCAGGTCGGTGGACAGCCAGCGGGGGGCGGCGGTGATCCGCTTGCCGGGCCAGGTGCGGTCGGGCAGCTCGACGGCCTCGTAGCCGCGGTAGCGGTGGATCGGCATACCCGACGGCTTCTGGGTCACCGCGGCGGCGGTGACGGGCGTGGGGCGGCCTACGCGGGAGGAATCACTGCTCATGTGGACCGGGCTCCTGTGAAGGGCGATGGGCTTCGAAGCGCTTTCCGAGCGCTTTCTCGAAGGGGCCGACGACGGCATCACCGAACTCCGCGGAGAGGGGGTCGGCCGTGTGACTACAGGCCCTCGCCGCGGCAGCTAAGGAGAAGCAGCCCAAAACGCATGATGCGAGTCAGCGTAACCGAGGCGGACGGTGCGTGGCGGCGCGTATCAGTATGCGAGAACTCACATGAGTGAGCACAGGGGCCGGGGGCCGGGGCCCGCTCGTGGAAGCCGTGGCCCGGAGTCCGTGCCCTGGAAACGGTGCCCTGGTGCCGCGTCGGCCAGGGTTCACCCCGCTCGCCGCCCTGGCACGCACGCTCGCCGCGTTGGCCGAAAGCCCGGGCAGGACAACTACGTGCGGCTTCCGGCCGCCTGGCGATCGCACGCACCGGGGCGCCTCGCCACCGGGCAGACCCTGGCCGACGCGGCACTAGAAGCCGAGCCTGCGCAGCTGCTTGGGGTCGCGCTGCCAGTCCTTGGCGACCTTGACGTGCAGGTCGAGGTAGACGGGAGTGCCCAGCAGCGCCTCGATCTGCTTGCGGGACTTGGTACCGACCTCCTTGAGCCGGCCGCCCTTGGGGCCGATGACGATGCCTTTCTGGCTGGGGCGCTCGATGAAGACGTTGGCGTGGACGTCCAGCAGCGGCCGGTCCGCCGGACGTCCCTCGCGCGGCGTCATCTCCTCGACCACCACGGCGATGGAGTGCGGCAGCTCGTCGCGCACCCCCTCCAGCGCCGCCTCGCGGATCAGCTCGGCGACCATGACCTGCTCGGGCTCGTCGGTGAGGTCGCCGTCCGGGTAGAGCTGCGGGCCCTCGGGCAGGAGGGGCACGAGCAGGTCGGCCAGCAGGCCCACCTGGTCGCCCGCGGTGGCGGAGACGGGGACGATCTCGGCCCACTCGATGCCCAGCTCCCTGCCGAGCCGGTCGACGGCCACGAGCTGCTCGGCCAGCGCCCTGGAGTCCACCAGATCGGTCTTGGTGACGATCGCGACCTTCGGGGTGCGTTTCAGGGCCGCCAGCTCTCCCGCGATGAAGCGGTCACCGGGGCCGATCCTCTGGTCGGCCGGCAGGCAGAAGCCGATCACGTCGACCTCGGCCCAGGTGGTGCGCACCACGTCGTTGAGACGCTCGCCGAGCAGGGTGCGCGGCTTGTGCAGACCGGGGGTGTCCACCAGGACGAGCTGCGCGTCGGGGCGGTGGACGATGCCGCGCACGGTGTGGCGGGTGGTCTGCGGGCGGTTGGAGGTGATCGCGACCTTCGTTCCCACCAGGGCGTTGGTGAGGGTCGACTTGCCCGCGTTGGGGCGGCCGACGAGGCAGGCGAAGCCCGCGCGGTGCGGCGCGGGCCGGGAGGAGGGGGAACGGTCGCTCATGGTGGCCATTCTCCCCGATCCGCGGGGCGCTTCCGTACCGGCCGCCGTGCCCCCTGCCCCCGCCCGGCGGTTTCAGCCCGCGGTGACGGTGGAGCGGACCGCGCCGTCGGGACCGGCCAGCAGCACCGGGGTGGCCGGGCCGCCCAGGTCGTGGACGGCGGCGAGGTCCGCGGAGGGCACGGCGGGCGCCTCGGAGACCACGGCCGCGGCCTCCAGGGACTTGGCCCCGGAGGCCACCGCCATCGCGACGGCCGTCTGCAGCGCGCTCAGCCGGAGCGACTTCAGGGCGACGGTTCCGGCCACGTACGTGCGCCCGGTCTCGTCGCGTACGGCCGCCCCCTCGGGCACGGCGTTGCGGGCCCGCGCGCTGCGCGCGAGGGTGACGATCTTGCGGTCTTCGGGATCCAGATCGGCGGCTTCGCTCATGCGGGTGAGCATATGTGCTCGCCCGCGCCGAGGGGCGGCCCGAGCCGGGAACGCGCGGATTCCGCCCTCGCCTCCCTCCGGGCCGCCGCCTCCTCCTCCCGCGGCTCCGGCCGTCAGCCGCCGGCCCCGGCCGCCTCGTCCTCCGGCTCCGGCACGGGGGCGCGGACCGGCTCGACCAGGACCGTGACGATGCGGTTGCGGCGGCCCGCCGGGGACTCGGCGGTCAGCCGCAGGCCGCGCGGCGCCGGATCGCCCTGGCGGTCCGCGTGGTGGCCCCCGCGGTGCTCCCCGCGCCCCTCGGACACCTCCACCGTCGCCGTGGCACCCGCGATGGGGACACGGCCCAGGAGCTTGGCCAGCAGTCCGCCGACCGTCTCCACGTCCTCGTCCTCCAGGTCCAGGCCGTACAGCTCGCCCAGGTCGCCCAGGTCCAGGCGGGCGGTGACCCGGTGGCGGCCGTCGCCCAGGTCCTCGACGGGCGGCAGCTCCCGGTCGTACTCGTCGGTGATCTCGCCGACGATCTCCTCCAGGATGTCCTCGATGGTGACGATCCCGGCGGTGCCGCCGTACTCGTCGATCACGACGGCGACGTGGGTGCGGTCCTTCTGCATCTCGCGCAGCAGGTCACCGGCGTTCTTGGTGTCGGGGACGAAGGCCGCCGGACGCATGGCCGTGGAGATCAGGTCGTTCTCGGTGTCGCGGTTGATGTGGACCTTCCGGGAGAGGTCCTTGAGGTAGACGATGCCGATGACGTCGTCCTCGTTCTCACCGGTCACCGGGATGCGGGAGAAGCCCGAGCGCAGGGCCAGGGTGAGCGCCTGGCGGATGGTCTTGAACCGCTCGATGGAGACCAGCTCGGTGCGCGGCACCATCACCTCGCGCACCAGGGTGTCGCCCAGCTCGAAGACGGAGTGCACCATGCGGCGCTCCTCGTCCTCGATCAGCGCCTCCCGCCCGGCCAGGTCCACCATGGCCCGCAGTTCGGCCTCGGTGGCGAACGGCCCCTTGCGGAAACCCTTGCCCGGGGTCAGGGCGTTGCCCAGGAGGATCAGCAGCTGCGGCAGCGGACCGAGCACACGGGCCAGCGGCAGCAGCACGTACGCGGCGGCCGTGGCGGTGTTCAGCGGGTGCTGGCGGCCGATGGTGCGCGGCGAGACGCCGACGGCGACGTAGGAGACGAGCACCATAACGCCGCCGGCCGCCGACAGCGCCTGCCAGGTGACCTCGAAGGTGTGCAGGAAGCCGTAGGTGACCAGGACTCCGGCCGACATCTCGGCGGTCACCCGCAGCAGCAGGGCGAGGTTGAGGTACCGGGTGGGGTCGGCCGCGACGGCGGCCAGCTTGCCCCCGCCGCGCCGCCCGGAACGTACGGCCTCCTCCGCGCGGTAGCTGGTGGTGCTGGCCAGGCCGGCCTCGGCACAGGCGGCCAGCCAGGCGAGGCCGACCAGCAGGACCGCCGCGGCGATCAGCGGGGCGCTCATGCCGTCGTCGGGGCCGGGGAGGGCCCTTCCAGGCCGCGCTCGGCGCGCCAGCCGTCGACGATCGCCGCCTGGAGGCCGAACATCTCGGTCCGCTCACCGGGCGTCTCGTGGTCGTAGCCGAGCAGGTGGAGCACCCCGTGGACGGTGAGCATCTGCAGCTCCTCGTCCATGGAGTGCTTCGTCGGGGCGTCGGCGCCCTGCTTCTCGGCGACGTCGGGGCAGAGCACGATGTCGCCGAGAAGGCCCTGCGGGGGCTCGTCCTCGTCCTTGGAGGGCGGGCGCAGCTCGTCCATGGGGAAGGACATCACGTCGGTCGGGCCGGGGAGGTCCATCCACTGCTTGTGGAGCTGCTCCATGGCGTCGGTGTCGACGGCGATCACCGACAGCTCCGACAGCGGGTGGATGCGCATCCGGGCGAGGGCGTAGCGGGCGATGTCGAGGACCGCCCGCTCGTCGATCTCGCGGCCGGACTCGTTGTTGACGTCGATCGACATGTGGATGGCGGTTGCTTTCCGTTACTTTCGGTCACTGCCGTCGGTGGTTCCGTGGCTGTCGTCGTAGCGCTGGTAGGCGTCGACGATACGGCCGACCAGCTTGTGCCGCACGACGTCGGTGCTGGTGAGCCGCGAGAAGTGGACGTCCTCCACGCCCTCGAGGATCCCCTGCACCTGGCGCAGGCCGCTTCTGGTGCCGCCGGGCAGGTCGACCTGGGTGACGTCGCCGGTGATCACGATCTTGGAGTCGAAGCCGAGCCGGGTGAGGAACATCTTCATCTGCTCGGGATTGGTGTTCTGCGCCTCGTCCAGGATGATGAAGGCGTCGTTGAGCGTACGGCCCCGCATGTACGCCAGCGGCGCGACCTCGATCGTCCCGGCGGCCATCAGGCGCGGGATCGAGTCGGGGTCGAGCATGTCGTGCAGCGCGTCGTACAGCGGCCGCAGGTACGGGTCGATCTTCTCGTAGAGCGTGCCGGGCAGGAAGCCCAGCCGCTCCCCCGCCTCGACGGCGGGCCGGGTCAGGATGATGCGGGTGACCTGCTTGGATTGCAGGGCCTGCACCGCCTTGGCCATGGCGAGGTAGGTCTTGCCGGTGCCCGCCGGTCCGATGCCGAAGACGACGGTGTGCTTGTCGATCGCGTCCACGTAGCGCTTCTGGTTGAGCGTCTTGGGGCGGATCGTGCGGCCGCGGTTGGACAGGATGTTCTGCGTGAGCACCTCGGCCGGTGTCTCGGCGGCGCCGTCCTCCGCGTCACGGAGCATGGCGATCGATCGTTCCACCGCGTCCTCGGTCAGCGGCTGACCGGTGCGCAGCACCAGCATCATCTCGTCGAACAACCGCTGGACGAGTTCGACCTCCGCCGCCTCGCCGGTCGCGGTGATCTCGTTCCCGCGGACGTGGATGTCCGTCGACGGGAAGGCTTTCTCGACCACACGGAGGAGGGAGTCGCCGGAACCCAGCACCGTCACCATCGGGTGCTTGGCCGGAACGGTGAAACGGGCACTCGCTTGGGTGGACCGTGCCTGGTCCGTCTGTGTCTGAGTCATGGGCCGGCTCTGTGGCCTGCGCGTCCCTCTCTGTCGCTGCTGTGTCGCCGGTCTGTCTCCGCCGCGCGCCTGGACTCCCAGGGTACGACGTGGCGCTGGCAGGTCAGTAGCGTTTTGGCGGCCCGCCCCGCGCGCCGGGCCGGCGCCCCGGCGCCGCGGGAGGCCCGGGACGGGCTTCCGCGCCGGTCCGGGGCGGGTCACGGCCGGCGGAAGCCGATGGTCGGTACCGCGCGGCGCAGCGGCCACGGCCGGGCGCAGCCGGGCAGCAGGGCGTCCAGGAAGCCGTAGCGGCTCAGGGCGGCCGGATCCTGCTCGTCGAAGTCGCGCACACGCTGCCACCAGGCGGCGATCTCGACCCATCCCGGCGCGGACAGCGAGCCGCCGAACTCCTGCACCGACAGGGCGGCGGTCAGTCCGGCGAAGGCCAGCCTGTCGGCCAGCGGCCAGTCGGCCAGGGTGCCGGCGACGAAGCCGGCCACGAACACGTCCCCGGCTCCGGTGGGGTCCAGCGCCTCCACCGAGATGGCGGGCACCTCGGCCGTCTCGCCCGTGGCGCCGTCCACCGCGACGGCGCCCTCGGACCCCATGGTCACCACGGCCAGCGGCACCTTCTCGGCGAGGCGGCGGGCGGCGGCGCGGGGGCAGTCGGTGCGGGTGTAGCCCATCGCCTCCCCGGCGTTGGGCAGGAACGCCTCGCAGTGCTCCAGATCGGCGAGGTCGTCCGGATCCCAGCGGCCGGTCTCGTCCCAGCCGATGTCGGCGAAGACCCGGCTGCCGGACCGGGCCGCCCGGGCGATCCACTCCTGGCGCCTGCCGGGCCGGAGGGAGGCGACACAGGCGCGGGCGGCGGGCGGGTCGCCGGGGACGGGCTCCTCGGGCCGGGGGGCCTCGTGTCCGTGGGAGACCATCGTCCGCTCGCCCTCGTAGGCCATCGAGACGGTGACCGGCGAGTGCCAGCCGGGCGCGGTGCGTGACCGTGACAGGTCGATACCCTCGCCCTTCTCCAGCGCCTCCCAGCAGTACTCGCCGTACATGTCGTCGCCGAAAGCGGCGGCGAGCGAGGTGTGCAGGCCGAGCCGGGCCAGGGCGGTGGCCATGTTGGCGACGCCGCCGGGGCTCGACCCCATGCCCCGCGCCCAGGACTCGGTGCCGCGCACCGGTGCCGAGTCCAGACCAGTGAAGATGATGTCCAGGAAGACCGTCCCGGTCAGATAGACATCGCAGAGCGGGTCGTCGGGGGTGCGGAGCGAGGCGAGCGGGTCGAGCATGCGGCCAGTGTGCACGATCGGCGCGGAAGGCAGGCGACGGTTTGCGGACGGCCTCACCAGCGCGGTAGGGAAGGGGCCTCCCAGCACGGGTCGGCCCGGCGCATGGCCGCGGCGTCGTCCCGGTCGCGCATCGTGCCGTCGTCGGCCAGCCACCGGCGGTGGAGGGCGTCGAGGCGGTCGCGGTCGAGGGCGACGCCCAGACCGGGGGCGTCGGGGACGGTGACGGCGCCTTCGCGGAAGGCGATGCGCTCGGTGAGCACGTCCTCGGTCTGCCAGGGGTAGTGGGTGTCGCAGGCGTGCTCCAGACCGGGGACGGTGGCGGCGACGTGGGTCATGGCGGCGAGGCTGACGCCCAGGTGGGTGTTGGAGTGCATGGACACCCCGACGCCGAAGGCGCGGCAGACCGCGGCCAGTTGCTGGGTGTTGCGCAGCCCTCCCCAGTAGTGGTGGTCGCTGAGCAGCACCTGGACGGCGCCGGTGGTGAACGCCGCGGCGATCTCCGGGAAGGTGGTCACGCACATGTTGGTGGCCAGCGGCAGCCCCTCGGCCCGCGCGGCGACCTCGGCCATCGCGGGCGTGCCGGTGACCGGGTCCTCCAGGTACTCCAGCACGTCGCGCAGCTCCTCCACGACCTTCAGCGCGGTCTCCACCGACCAGGCGCCGTTGGGGTCCAGACGCAGAGGGCTGCCGGGGAACGCCTCGGCCAGCGCCCGGACGGCGGCGATCTCCTCCTCGGGCGGGAGGACCCCGCCCTTGAGCTTGAAGGACCCGAAGCCGTGCTCGGCCGCGAAGCGGCGGGCCTGGGCGACGATCCCGGCCGGATCGAGGGCCGCGCCCCAGTCGTCGCTCCCGCCCGCCGCGCCGCCAGGGTGGGCGGCCCAGCGGTAGAACAGGTAGGCGCTGTACTCGACCCGGTCGCGCACCTTCCCGCCGAGCAGGGCGTGCACGGGCATTCCCAGCGCCTTGCCGAGGGCGTCCAGACAGGCCACCTCGAAGCCGGAGGCGACGGACAGCCGCAGCTTGCCGGCGGTCTGGACGCCGCGCAGCCCTCCGACGTCCACCGAGCCGTCCGTCCGGTGGCCGTCCAGGGGGATCTCGCCGGCGAGGGTGAGCAGCCCGTTCAGACCGCTGACCGGGTGCCCGGGCAGTCTCCGGGCGAGGGAACGTGCCGATCCCAGGTACTCGGTGTCGCCGTAGGTCTCCCCCACCCCGGTGACGCCGCCGGCCGTGACCACCTCGACGATCAGGCGCGGTGTGTACGGCTGGTGGACGCCCTGGGTGTTGAGCAGGGGCGGGTCGGCGACGAGGACCGGGGTCAGGCGCACCTCGGCGACGGTCAGGTCCTTCATCGGCGACTCCTGTCGGGTCGGGACCGGTGGCGGCGGACGCCCTGGATCCCCGGACCCGCCCTCACCGGCTCGTTCTCCTATGTGAACCCTGTCCATGCGTGGGGACGGAGACTAGGGACGGCGGGGAGAGGCGTCAAGGGCGCCCGTACGTTTCCGGAAAGGGACGCGGTGGGGCGGGCGCGGAAGGGCGTACGCCGCGGGGCGCGGGCGGCGGCGGTCAGCGCCGTCGGGGCAGCGGCACCCGCATCAGGTCCTCGGCCACGGTCAGCTCCCCGGCGAACCCCGCCTCCCTGGCCTGGGCGGCGAACCGGGCCGGGTCGTCGTAACGCTGCGAGAAGTGCGTGAGCACCAGGTGCCGCACCCCCGCCCGCGCCGCGGCGGAGGCCGCCTGGCCCGCGGTGAGATGGCCGTACTCCTGCGCCAGGGCCTCCTCCTCGTCGAGGAAGGTCGCCTCGATGACCAGCATGTCGCAGCCCTCGGCCAGCGCGTGCACACCGTCGCACAGCCGGGTGTCCATCACGAAGGCGAAGCGCTGGCCGGGACGGGTCTCGCTCACCTCGTCCAGGGAGACCCCGCGCAGCTCCCCCTCGCGCTGGATGCGGCCGACGTCCGGGCCCGAGATGCCGCGGGCGGCGAGCCGCTCGGGCAGCATCCGGCGTCCGTCGGGCTCGACCAGGCGGTAGCCGTAGGACTCCACCGGATGGGACAGGCGCCGCGCCTGGAGCGTGTACGCGGCGGTGGCGGCCAGCGTGCCGTCCGCACCGACCGGCTCCTCGCGCAGTTCGGCCGTCTCGCGGTAGGCGGTGGCGTACCGCAGGCGGTCGAAGAAGCGCTGCCCGCTCGCCGGGTAGTGCGCCGTGACCGGGTGCGGCACCCGGTCGAGGTTGATGCGCTGGATGACCCCGGCCAGGCCCAGGCTGTGGTCGCCGTGGAAGTGGGTGACGCACAGCCGGGTGAGGTCGTGGGCGGCCACACCCGCGCGGAGCATCTGGCGCTGGGTGCCCTCGCCGGGGTCGAACAGCAGCGCCTCGCCGTCCCAGCGCAGAACGTAGCCGTTGTGGTTGCGCCGACGGGTGGGCACCTGGCTGGCGGTGCCCAGCACGACCAGTTCGCGTACGGACAACGGACTTATCCGGGGGGCCAGTTCAGGCCGCGTCCGCCCAGGACGTGGGCGTGCGCGTGCCAGACGGTCTGCCCGGCGCCCGCACCGGTGTTGAACACGATCCGGTAGCCGACGGTGGCGCCCCCGGGCGGGGCGATGTTCTCCTGCGCGGCGACCTCGCCCGCCGCGCGCAGCACGTCGGCGGCCAGCTGCGGGGCGGCGGCGGCCAGTGCGGCGGCGTCGGGGTGGTGCTCCTTGGGGATCACCAGCACATGGGTGGGCGCCTGCGGGTTGATGTCCCGGAAGGCGAGCGTGGTGTCGGTCTCGTGGACGATCGTCGCCGGGACGTCCCCCGCCACGATCTTGCAGAACAGGCAGTCCGCCTGCGGTTCCTCCGCCACGGTGGCGCCTCCCGCTGTGAGGTGGGTCGATCGGTGGTCACGCAGCGCCGATCGTACCCCGGCCGCGGCACGGGGGATCAGGGCCAACGGCCGGTGCGTCCCAGCAGCAGCGCCGCCGCCGCCGTGCCCGCCGTGGAGGTGCGCAGCACACTCGGGCCCAGCCGGTACGGGCGCGCGCCGGCCCGCTCGAACGCCTCCAGTTCCTCGGGGGCGACCCCGCCCTCCGGACCGACGACGAGCACCAGCTCACCCCTGGCCGGCAGCTCGGCGGTCGCCAGTGGGAGCGAGCCCTCCTCGTGGAGGACCGCGGCGAAGGCGGCGGACGACAGCAGCGGGAGCAGTTGCCGGGTGCCGGCCGGCTCGGCGACTTCCGGGAAACGCAGTCTGCGCGACTGCTTGCCGGCCTCGCGCGCGGTGGAACGCCACTTGCGCAGCGCCTTCTGCCCGCGCTCGCCCCGCCACTGCGTGACGCAGCGCGAGGCGGACCAGGGCACGATCGCGTCCACGCCCGTCTCCGTCATCGTCTCCACGGCCAGCTCGCCGCGGTCGCCCTTGGGCAGGGCCTGGACGACGGTGATCCGCGGGCACGGCTCCGGCTCGGTACGCACCTCGGTGACGGCGACCTCCAGCCGGTCCTTCCCCTCGACGGCCGTGACGGTGCCGAAGGCCCCGGTGCCCGCCCCGTCGGTGAGGACGACCTCCTCGCCAGCGCGCAGCCGCCGTACCGCGACGGCGTGCCGGCCCTCGGATCCCTCCAGCGCCAGCACGGCGCCGGGGGCGGCGCCGGCCAGGACGGCGCTCTCGGCCAGGAAGACGGGGGCGGTCACGCGGACCGCCGGGCGGGGCGCTCCGGCCGGGCGGCCGGGGTGATCAGCTCGGTGGGCATGACGGCATCCTGCCACGCCCTCCGGAGGCCGGCCGTCCCGCCCCACGGCCGCCTCAACGCCCGTTGAACGCATCCTTCAGCCGCGAGAACAACCCCTGCTGCCCCGGCTGGAACTGGCCCGTGGGCCGCTCCTCGCCGCGCAGTTTGGCCAGACGGCGCAGCAGCTCCTCCTGCTCCGGGTCCAGCTTGTTCGGCGTCTGGACCTCCACGTGGACGACCAGGTCGCCGCGGCCGCCGCCGCGCAGGTGCGTCACACCGCGCTGGTGGAGCGGGACCGACTGGCCGGACTGGGTGCCGGGCCGGATGTCGACCTCCTCCATGCCGTCCAGCGTCTCCAGCGGGACCTTGGTGCCCAGCGCCGCCGCCGTCATGGGGATGGTGACCGTGCAGTGCAGGTCGTCGCCGCGCCGCTGGAAGACCGGGTGTGGCACCTCGTGGATCTCGACGTACAGGTCGCCCGCCGGGCCGCCGCCCGGGCCGACCTCGCCCTCGCCGGCGAGCTGGATGCGGGTGCCGTTGTCGACGCCGGCCGGGATCTTCACCGTCAGGTTGCGCCGCGAGCGCACCCGGCCGTCGCCCGCGCACTCCGGGCAGGGAGTGGGCACGACCGTGCCGAAGCCCTGGCACTGCGGGCAGGGGCGCGAGGTCATGACCTGGCCCAGGAAGGACCGGGTGACCTGCGAGACCTCTCCGCGTCCGCGGCACATGTCGCACGTCTGCGCGGAGGTGCCCGGGGCGGCCCCCTCGCCGCTGCACGTGGTGCAGACGACCGCCGTGTCCACCTGGATGTCCTTGGTGGTGCCGAAGGCCGCCTCGTCCAGCTCGATGTCGAGCCGGATCATGGCGTCCTGGCCGCGCCGGGTGCGGGACCTCGGCCCGCGCTGGGAGGCGGCGCCGAAGAAGGCGTCCATGATGTCGGAGAAGTTGCCGAAGCCCCCGCCGAACCCGCCGCCCCGGCCCGCGCCGCCCGCGGGATCGCCGCCGAGGTCGTACATCTGCTTCTTCTGCGGGTCGGAGAGCACCTCGTAGGCGGTGTTGATCTCCTTGAACCGCTCCTGCGTCTTCGGATCCGGGTTGACGTCAGGGTGCAGTTCGCGCGCGAGCCTGCGGAAGGCCTTCTTGATCTCGTCCTGCGAGGCATCGCGCTGCACGCCCAGGACCGCGTAGTAGTCGGTTGCCACTTACGACTCCGCGAGAATCTGTCCGACGTAACGTGCCACTGCGCGTACCGCTCCCATCGTTCCGGGGTAGTCCATGCGGGTCGGCCCGACCACACCGAGCTTGGCGACCGCCTCGTCTCCCGAACCGTAACCGACCGAGACGACCGACGTGGAGGTCAGTCCCTCGTGAACGTTCTCATGGCCGATTCGCACCGTCATGCCCGGGTCCTTCGCCTCACCCAGCAGCTTGAGCAGGACGACCTGCTCCTCCAGAGCTTCCAGCACCGGCCGGATGGTCAGCGGGAAGTCGTGCACGAAGCGGGTGAGATTGGCGGTGCCGCCGATCATCAGCCGCTCCTCGGTCTCCTCCACCAGTGTCTCCAGGAGGGTGGCGAGCACCGTCGAGACCGTGCCGCGGTCCTCGGAGTCGAAGGACTCCGGCAGGTCCTGCACCAGCCCGGGCACCTCGGAGAAGCGCTCGCCGACGACCCGGCTGTTGAGCCGGGCGCGCAGATCGGCCAGGGACGACTCGGAGACGGGCGCCGGGCAGTCCACCACCCGCTGCTCGACCCGCCCGGTGTCCGTGATCAGTACGAGCATCAGACGCGCGGGGGCCAGGAGCAGCAGTTCGACGTGGCGGACGGTCGAGCGGGTCAGCGAGGGGTACTGGACGACGGCGACCTGCCGGGTGAGCTGGGCCAGCAGCCGCACGGTGCGGCTGACGACGTCGTCGAGGTCGACGGCGTCCTCCAGGAAGCTCTGGATCGCCCGGCGCTCCGGCTTGGACAGCGGCTTGACGCCCGCCAGCCTGTCGACGAACAGGCGGTAGCCCTTGTCTGTGGGCACACGGCCGGCGCTGGTGTGCGGCTGGGCGATGTACCCCTCGTCCTCCAGGGCCGCCATGTCGTTGCGCACGGTGGCCGGGGAGACCTGGAGGTTGTGCCGCTCGGTCAGCGCCTTGGAACCCACCGGCTCCTGCGTGCCCACGTAGTCCTGGACGATGGCGCGCAGGACTTCGAGTCTGCGTTCACTGAGCATCTGGGCACACCTCCCGTCCGGCCGTCTCGTCCCTGGCACTCTCAACCGGTGAGTGCCAGTCACCCTGTGCCAGTGTAGGGCCGGTGACCACGGCCAGGGCAAGGGCGGGCGCCGACCGGAAGGGCGATCCGCACCACATCCCGGCGGGCACCGCCCGCGTGATGGCGCTAGCGTCGCGGTGTGGAGACCGATTGGGAAGAGCTGTCGCCCGGAGTCGTACGCCGCCGCATGCCCGGCTGGGACGAGACGGTCGGGGCCGTCGCGGGCGGGACCGGGGTACTGGTGGTCGACACGGGCGCGACGCTGGGTGACGGCGCGCGCGTCCGGCGGTACCTGCACGATCGCTTCGGGCTGCCGGTGACCCACGTGGCGCTGACTCATCCGCACTTCGACCACGTCCTGGGCGCCTCGGCCTTCGCCGGGGTGGAGGTCTACGGGGCGGTGGGGATCGAGGACCTGCTGGTCCACTCGAAGGACGAGTTGCGCCAGGACGCCGTGCGGCACGGCGTGGACCCGCGGGAGGCGGCCGAGGCGGTCGACGTGCTCGTCCACCCGCACCACCGGGTGGCCGGCGAGCTGACCGTCCGGCTGGGCGGCCGGGAGGCGCTCCTGGCCAACGTCGGTCCGGCGCACACCGCCCACGACCTGGCCGTCGTGGTCCCCGGCGTGCCGGGCGGGCCGGACGTGGTCTTCTGCGGTGACCTGGTGGAGGAGTCCGGCGAGCCGCAGGCGGGGCCGGACTCCCACCCCGTCCACTGGCCGGCCGCGCTGGACCGGCTGCTCGCCCTGGGCGGCGAGGACGCGCGGTACGTGCCGGGCCACGGGGCGGTGGTGGACGCCGCCTTCGTCCGCGCCCAGCGCGACGCGCTGGCGGAGCGCTTCGGCACGGTGTGACGGACGCCGCGGCGGGTTCCGCGGAGGGGCCCCGTCCCAGGTTTCACGGTGGGGATCACGTAACACAATGACCGCATGCGCAGCAGACGGTACGGCCCCGACCTGACCCCTCCGTGGAAGCGGACCTCCGGCGGCCACGGGCCCGCGCCCGAGGTGCCCGCCGAGCCGGATCTGGTGGTGGAGGAGGTCACGACCGGCTTCTGCGGGGCAGTGGTGCGCTGCGAGAGGACGGCGCAGGGTTTCACCGTCACGCTGGAGGACCGCTTCGGCAAGTGCCGGGTCTTCCCGATGGAGCCGCGCGGCTTCCTGCTGGAGGGCAGGGCCGTCACCCTCGTCCGGCCGCGGGCGGTGGCCCCGCCCGCTCCGGTGGCGCCCCTGCGCACGCCCTCGGGGTCGGTGGCGGTGCCGGGCGCCCGCGCGCGGGTGGCGCGGGCGGGGCGCATCTACGTCGAGGGGCGCCACGACGCGGAGCTGGTGGAGAAGGTCTGGGGCGACGATCTGCGGATCGAGGGCGTGGTCGTGGAGTACCTGGAGGGCGTGGACGGCCTCCAGGCGGTCGTGGAGGCCTTCGGCCCCACTCCCGAGGCCCGGCTGGGGGTGCTGGTGGACCATCTGGTGCCCGGTTCCAAGGAGTCCCGGATCGCCGCCGAGGTCACCGGTGAGAACGTGCTGGTCGTCGGCCACCCGTACATCGATGTCTGGGAGGCGGTGAAGCCGTCCGCGCTGGGCATCGGCGCATGGCCCCGGGTGCCGCGCGGCCGGGACTGGAAGACGGGGGTGTGCCGGGCGCTGGGCTGGCCGGAGAACACCGGCGCGGCGTGGAAGCGGATCCTGGGGAGCGTGCGCGACTACACGGATCTGGAGCCGGGGCTGCTCGGCCCGGTCGAGCGGCTGATCGACCACGTCACGGTGGGCGGGCCGGCGGGCGGACCGGCCGGTCCCTGAGCCTTCGGGGGCGGGGACCGGTCCGGGCCGGGTGTGGGACGGGTGCGGGACAATGGGCCCCATGCCTTCCGCACTGCCCGACGGCGAGCCCGTCCCCGCCGACGGTTCCCTCCCCGCGCACGCCCTGGCCGGCGCGGCGCGGCGCCCCCTCGGCTTCTACCTGCACGTGCCCTACTGCGCGACGCGCTGCGGCTACTGCGACTTCAACACCTACACCGCGAGCGAGCTGCGCGGCTCCGGCGGCGCGCTCGCCTCGCGGGAGAACTACGCGGAGACGCTGGCCGAGGAGGTGCGGCTGGCGCGCAAGGTCCTCGGCGACGACCCCCGGCCGGTGGAGACGGTCTTCGTCGGCGGCGGCACCCCCACCCTGCTGCCCGCCGCCGGCCTGGGGCGGATGCTGGCCGTGGTCCGTGAGGAGTTCGGGCTGGCGGAAGGCGCCGAGGTCACCACGGAGGCCAATCCGGAGTCCGTCGGCCCGGCCTACCTGGCCGAGCTGCGCGAGGCGGGCTTCAACCGGATCTCCTTCGGCATGCAGAGTGCCCGGCGCCACGTGCTGTCCGTGCTGGACCGCACCCACACCCCCGGCCGCCCCGAGGCGTGCGTGGCCGAGGCCCGCGCGGCGGGCTTCGAGCACGTCAACCTGGACCTGATCTACGGCACCCCGGGCGAGAGCGACGACGACTGGCGGGCCTCGCTGGAGGCCGCTCTCGGTGCCGGCCCCGACCACGTCTCGGCGTACGCGCTGATCGTGGAGGAGGGCACGCGGCTTGCCTCCCGCATCCGGCGCGGCGAGGTGCCGGTGACGGACGACGACGTGCACGCCGACCGCTACCTGATCGCCGAGGAGATGCTGTCGGCGGCCGGTCTCGACTGGTACGAGGTGTCCAACTGGGCGTCGGCGGAGGCCGCCCGCTGCCGCCACAACGAGCTGTACTGGACGGGCGCCGACTGGTGGGGGGCCGGTCCGGGGGCGCACAGCCACGTCGGCGGAGTGCGCTGGTGGAACGCCAAGCACCCCGGCGCGTACGCCCAGGCGCTCGCCGAGGGCCGTTCACCGGGTGTGGGCCGCGAGGTGCTGGACGACGGGGACCGGCGCGTGGAGCGCGTCCTGCTGGAGCTGCGGCTGGTGGACGGCGTACCGCTGGGCGTCCTGGCCCCGGCCGGGGCCCGCGCCGCCGAGCGGGCGCTGGCGGACGGGCTGCTGCGCGCGGAGGCGTACGAGCGCGGGCGCGCGGCCCTGACCCTGCGTGGCCGCCTGCTGGCCGACGCGGTGGTCCGCGACCTGGTGGACTAGCGGCGTCCTCGCCCCACCGCGCGGAGCCGGGTCGCGCGGACCGCGCCGGAGCCTCCGCGGGGGGGCTCCTGCCGCCGCGCCGTTCCGGCGCCAACCCCCTTTCCCCCGGGGGCAGTTGGGTTACGTTGTGCGACGACCACCGCTGTGATCCGTGACAGGAGGGCCCCTCCCGTGAGCGACCACCCGCCCGCACCCGAACCGCAGGCGCCGCCCGTGATCGACACCACGGTGTCGCACGTGGCGCGGATCTGGAACTACTGGCTGGGAGGGAAGGACAACTACGAGGTCGACCGCGCGGTCGGAGACCAGATCACGGCGATCCTCCCCGACGTGCCCCGGCTGGCCCGCGCCTCCCGGGCCCTCCTCGGCCGGACCGTGCGGTACCTGGTCGCCGAGGCCGGCGTCCGCCAGTTCCTGGATGTCGGCACCGGACTGCCCACCGTGGACAACACCCACGAGATCGCGCAGCGGCTGGCCCCCGAGTCGCGCGTCGTCTACGTCGACAACGACCCCCTGGTGCTGGCCCACGCCCGTGCCCTGCTCACCGGCTCGCCCGAGGGCGTGACCGAGTACATCCACGCCGATCTGCGCGACCCCGAGGCGATCCTCCGGGGCGCCGCGGCGACGCTGGACCTCACCCGGCCCGTCGCCCTGCTGCTGATGGGCATCATGGAGTTCGTCACCGACGACGACGAGGCGTACGGCATCGTGCGCCGGCTGGTGGAGGCCCTGCCGCCGGGCAGCCATCTGGTGCTGTACGACGGCACCAACGTCATCCACGGCGAGCGGTCGGACAGGATCGTGGAGGTGTGGAACTCCTCCGGCAACGCACCGCTCGTCCTGCGCACCCCCGAGCGGATCGCCGCCTTCTTCGACGGCCTGGAACTGGTGGAGCCCGGGGTGGTGCCGTGCAACCGCTGGCGGCCCGGCCCGGCGCGGGAAGGCGGGCCCGGGGAGGATGAGGAGGAGGTCGACGCCTTCTGCGGCGTGGGGCGCAAGCCCTGACGGCCCGCCCGGGACTCGGAGGGGAAGGCCGGGGGCTCCCGCGGTGCGGCGCCCCCGGCCCGTTCCGGCTCTTTCCGGCCCGTTCCGGGCCCCGGGCTCACCCCTCTCGGGCGCCCCCGTACATCTCCTCGATCAGGTGGCCGAACTTCTTCTCCACCGCGGGCCGCTTCAGCTTCAGACTCGGGGTGAGCTCCCCGTGCTCGATGTCCAGGTCACGCGGCAGGATCCGGAACTTCTTGATCGTCTGCCAGCGCTGGAGGCCTTCGTTGAGGCGCTGGACGTAGCCGTCGACGAGCTTGTGCACCTCTTCGGAGCCGACGACCTCCGCGTAGCTCCTGCCACCCATTCCCTGCTCCTCGGCCCAGCCCATGATGGTGGGCTCGTCGAGCGCGATGAGCGCGGTGCAGTAGTTGCGGTCGGCGCCGTGCACCAGGATGTTGGAGACGTAGGGGCAGACCGCCTTGAACTGCCCCTCGACCTCGGCCGGGGCGATGTACTTGCCGCCCGAGGTCTTGATCAGGTCCTTCTTGCGGTCGGTGATCCGCAGGTAGCCGTCCTCCGACAGCTCGCCGATGTCGCCGGTGTGGAACCAGCCGTCCTCCTCCAGGACCTCGGCGGTCTTCTCCGGCAGCCTGTGGTAGCCCTGCATGATGCCGGGGCCGCGCAGCAGGATCTCGCCGTCCTCGGCGATGCGCACCTCGGTGCCGGGCAGCGGCTTGCCGACCGTGCCGGTGCGGTACGCCTCGCCGGGGTTGACGAAGCTGGCGGCGCTGGACTCGGTGAGGCCGTAGCCCTCCAGGATGTGGACGCCGGCGCCGGCGAAGAAGTAGCCGATCTCCGGGGCCAGGGCGGCGGAGCCCGAGACGCAGGCGCGCAGTCTTCCGCCGAAGGCCTCGCGGAGCTTGGCGTAGACGAGCCTGTCGGCCACCGCGTGCTTCACTCTCAGGCCGGCGGGGGCGGAGGCCGTGCCGGTGCGGCGGAAGTTGTCCTGGGTGACCTTGGCGTACTCGCGCGCGACCCCGGCCGCCCACTTGAAGATCCTGTACTTGGCTCCGCCGCCCGCCCGCGCCTTGGCCGCGACCCCGTTGTAGACCTTCTCGAAGATCCGGGGGACGGCGGCCATGTAGGTGGGACGCACGACCGGAAGATTCTCGATGATCTTGTCGACCCGGCCGTCCACGGCGGTGACGTGGCCGACCTCGATCTGGGCCGCGGTGAGCACCTTGCCGAACACGTGTGCCAGCGGCAGCCACAGGTACTGCACGTCGTCGGCGCGGACCAGCTCCGTCGCGGCGATGGCCTTGGCCATGTAGGACCAGGCGTCGTGCGGCAGCCGCACGCCCTTGGGCCGGCCGGTGGTGCCGGAGGTGTAGATCAGGGTGGCGAGCTGGTCGGAGCGCAGGGCGCCGACGGTCTCCCTGACCGCCTCGGGGTGCTTCTCCAGGTACGCCTCGCCTCGCCTGCGCAGCTCGTCCAGCGACAGCACCCAGCCCTCCGGGTCGCCCTCGGCGGCCACGGCGCCCTCCGCCTCGATGACGACGACATGGGCGAGGTCCGGCAGCTCCGCGCGGCACTCACGGGCCTTGGCGAGCTGCCCGGCGTCCTCGGCGATCAGCACGCGGCTCTCGGAGTCGGCGAGGATGTAGGCGGTCTCCTCGGCATTGGTGCTGGGGTAGACGGTCGTGGTGGCCGCTCCGGCGCACAGCACACCCAGGTCGCACAGGATCCAGTCGGCCCTGGTGTCGGAGGCGATGGCGACCCGTTCCTCGGGCCTCACACCCAGGTCCATCAGGCCCGCGGCGATCGCGAAGACGCGCCGCGCGGCCTCGCCCCAGGTGTGGGAACGCCACTCCTCCGGCCCCCGGCCCGAGGCGGGGGGCACGGGATAGCGGTACGCCTCGCCGTCCGGGGTCGCCTCGATGCGCTCCAGGAAGAGGTTCGCCACCGAGGGCGGACGGTTCTGGATCAGGGACTGGTTGTCGCTCACAACATCCTCCGGGGCCCGCGACGGTGCAGGGGGGTGACTCCAAGGCTCGGCCCACCGCGAGTGCTGGGGTGGGAAGGGGTGGAACGTTTCCGTGCTGTTCGTGCTGTTCGTGCTGTTCTGTGCGTATTGAGTGACTCGCGAGTAACAACCGAGCGGGCGATCAGCCTAAGGCGGAAGGCCCCGCCTCGAAAGAGCCTGCGCATCGCCTGCGTGAAGCCGTGACCTGTGCGATACATACACCACATACCCCGGCCGGCGCCCGTGCGCCCGCGCCCGCACGTGTGAGGGCGTCCGCGGACCCCTGCGGGTCCGCGGACCCCCCCCCGACGCACCGTCCCGCGGCAGCCGCCCCCCTGCCGCCCCGGGCAACCGGGT
>NZ_JBXUOY010000026.1:0-31865 GCF_057196705.1 Streptomyces sp. ATLC9
GGGGTGAGTCCGCCGGGGGTGACAGCACAGCGGCCATCCGCGAGGCCTCGGAGAAGGTGGCGGCCACCAGCCAGAAGCTGGGCCAGGCCCTGTACGCCGACGCCCAGGGCCGGCAGGCCGCGGGCGGCGAGGCCGGTGCCGCCGGTGCCGGCGGGAAGGCCGGCGGCGCGGACGAGGACGTGGTGGACGCCGAGATCCTCGACGAGGACCGGGACGACAGGGGCAGGGCCGCGTAGCCCCCGCCGCGGAGGGGCGGGAATCCGCCGGTCCGCCCGAACGGGTGCGGGCGCGCGGCGCAGGTGGCCGAGGGTGTCCGGCACTTGCTGGACTTACCGTGCCCTGTGCCGGAACATCGGATCACCGCCCGTTCGAGGTGGCCGGCTCCGACCGGGACGGCGAGTGGGCCGGGGTCAGCAGTGAAGTGGGGAACGCCGATGGAGGCACAGGCGACGCGTACGACCGCCGCGGCACCGGTGAACGGGGTGCCCGGCCCGCTCGCCGCCGACGGGACGCACGGTCTGTTCCGCGCCTCCGACGCCGTCTTCGCCGAACTGTCGGGTCCGCGCCACGTCGTGGAGACGGCCAACCCCGCGTTCTTCCGGGCCCTGGGCCGCGAGGAGGCCACCGGCGTCCCCCTGGCCGAGTTCGCCCCCGAACTCACCGAGCAGGGGATCGTGGATCTGCTCGACGGCGTCCACCGCACCGGCCGCCCCTACACCGCCCGGGGCGCCAGGGTCCTGCTGGGCCCGCCGGGCGCCATGAACGAGGCGTACTACGACTTCGCCTACGAACCACGCCGTGGGCCGGACGGGCAGGTGGTCGGCGTCACCGCCCTGGGCGTGGACACCACCGCCGTCCGGCACGCCCGGCAGCTGGCCGCCGAGCAGCGCGCCCTGCTGGAGCAGATCGCCCTGGACGCGCCCATAGGAGACGTCCTGCGCGCCATGACGGCCGCCATCGAGGAGCTCGACCCCGGAGTGCTGGTCGCGGTGCTCCTCGCCGACGCCGACGGCCGCCACCTGCGCCACGGCGCCGCGCCGAGCCTGCCGGACTTCTACAACCGCGCCATCGACGGCATCGCCGTGGGCGAGGGCATCGGCTCGTGCGGCACCGCCGCCCACCGCCGCGAGACGGTCGTCGTCGCCGACATCGCCACCCACCCGTACTGGGAGGACTTCCGCGAACCGGCCCTGCGGGCGGGGCTGGCCGCCTGCTGGTCCACCCCGGTCACGGGCACGGACGGACGGCTGCTGGGCACCTTCGCGATGTACCACCGGGTCCCGCTCGCGCCCCGCGGGGCGGACCTGGCCCTGGCCGCCGCCTTCGCCCGTACCGCCGCCCTGGCGGTGGAGCGCCACCAGATCAAGCAGGCCCGCGAGCGGGCCGAAGCTGAAGAGCGGGCCGCCCGGCAGGACCTCGCCTTCGTCCTGGAGGCCAGCACCCGCATCGGCCGCGACCTGGACTTCGACGACAGCCTGCGCCGGCTGGCCGAGCTGAGCGTCCCGGCGCTGGCGCCGATGAGCGCGGTGGACGTGCGCGAGGGCGGACGGCTGCGGAGGGCCGCCGCGTTCGCCGCCGGGGACCGGGGCGGGCGGTGGCCGCGGGAGTCCGCGCGCAGCGGGCTCCGCCCGGACGGCGAGATGGCCGCCCGGGTGCTGGAGAGCGGGGCGACGGAGGTGGCCCGCCGCGTCCCGCCGTCCCCGGGACCCTGGCGGGAGCTGGGCGTCACCGGCTATGTGTGCGTACCGCTGAGCTGGCGCGGGGCCCCCTTCGCCGTGCTGACCCTGCTGTTCACCGGGGACCACCCCCTCCGGGAGCGCACGGCGGCCCTCGCCGAGGAGCTCGCCCGCCGCACCGCCGTCATCGCCCACAACGCGCGCCAGTACACCGAGCGCGTCGAGCTGGCCCGCGATCTCCAGGCCGGACTGCTGCTGCCCGAGCCGCCCGCCGTCCCCGGCGCCGAGGTCGCCACCTGCTACCGGCCGGCCGGCGGGGGGCTGGACGTCGGCGGCGACTTCTACGACGTCTTCCCGCTGGGCGGCGGCCGCTGGGCCTTCATGATCGGTGATGTGTGCGGGCGGGGGGCGTCGGCGGCCACCGTCACCGGACTGGTCCGCCACACCGCCCGCGCCGTCGCCCGGCTCGTCGAGGACCCGGCCCGGACGGTCGCGGAGGTCAACACCGCCCTGCTGGAGGGAGTCCGGCACGGCAGCGCCTTCGTCACCCTCGTCTACGGCCGGATGACGCCGGGGGAGGACGGGCTGGAGGTCGAACTCGTCCGGGCCGGCCACGTCCCGCCCCTGGTGCGGCGCGGCGGCCGGCGGGTGGAGGAGGTCACGGCCGGGGGCATGCTGCTGGGCGTCGTCCCCGACCCGGCCGTCCGCACGGCGCGGCTGACCCTGCGGCCGGAGGAGACCCTGTTCCTGGTCACCGACGGCTTCACCGAGGCCCGTTCGGCCGACGGCCGGTTCCTCGGCGAGGAGGGCCTGGCCGCGGCCCTCGCCCGCGCGGGCCGCGACGACGGCACGGGCGCCCGGGAACTCCTCGACGAGGTGGTCGCCTCCGTCGACCGCTTCTCCGACGACGCGGCCCCCAGCGGGGACGACAGCGCGGCGCTGGTCATAACCGCCCGCTGACCTCCCCGCGGACCGTCCCGCCGACCGCCTCGCCACCCGTGGGCCGATCCCGTCCGCGGAGGTCCGGAAACCTCTGCCGGTCGGGGGAATCGATCGGACGCGGTACCGGTTGCACGGACCGTGCCGCGCCGTACCCGGGCGCGGCACTCCGACGACCGAAGGCGGATCCCATGACCGACAGCCCGTCCGTGCGCGCCCGGAACACACTCGGCCGCACCTTCTCCCTGGGCGGCCTGACCCTCCGCAACCGCGTCGTGATGGCGCCGATGACCCGCCAGTTCTCGCCCGGCGGCGTCCCCGGCCCGGACGTGGCCGATTACTACGCCCGCCGGGCCGCCGCCGAGGTGGGCCTGATCATCACCGAGGGCACCTACGTCGACCACCCCTCGGCCGGTACCAGCGACCGGGTGCCCCGCTTCCACGGCGAGGACGCGCTCGCGGGCTGGGAGAAGGTGGCCGACGCGGTCCACGGCGCGGGCGGGGCGGTCATGCCGCAGCTGTGGCACGTGGGCATGGTGCGCGACGCCGGGGCCCCGCCGTTCCCCGACGCCCCGCGCACGGGCCCCTCCGGCATCCCCCTGGAGGGTGAGGGGAGCGGCCGTACGATGACACGCTCCGACATCGACGACGTGATCGCCGCGTTCGCCGCCGGAGCCGCCGCGGCCGAGGCCCGCGGTTTCGACGGCGTCGAGATCCACGGCGCCCACGGCTATCTGGTCGACCAGTTCCTGTGGTCGCACACCAACCGGCGCACCGACGCCTACGGCGGCGGCCTCGCCTCCCGCGTCCGCTTCGCCGCGGAGATCGTGGCGGCCTGCCGCGAGGCCGTCTCCCCGCACTTCCCGATCAGCTTCCGCGCCTCCCAGTGGAAGGCGGGCCACTACCGGGCCAGACTCGCCGAGACGCCCGAGGAGCTGGAGGCGGTCCTCACCCCGCTGGCCGAGGCGGGGGCGGACGTCTTCCACTGCTCCACGCGCCGCTACTGGCAGCCGGAGTTCGAGGGCTCCGACCTCAACCTGGCGGGCTGGGCGAAGAAGCTGACCGGCCGCCCCACCATCACCGTCGGTTCGGTCGGCCTGGACAACGAGTTCTTCGCCGCGTTCCAGGGAGCGGACGGCGGCCTCACGGACATCGACGCCCTGCTGGAGAGGCTGGAGCGCGACGAGTTCGACCTCGTGGCGGTCGGCCGCTCCCTGCTCGGCGACCCGGAGTGGGCGGCGAAGGTGCTGGCCGGCCGCTTCGGCGATCTGCGTCCCTTCGACGCGGCCGGGCTCTCCGTCCTCCACTGAGACCCGCGGGGTGCGGCCGGGGGCGGGCCGGGCGGCGGCCCGGTGGCGCTTCCGGTCTCACCGCCGGGGCGGCAGCGCGTAGCCGGGGACGGAGGGCCAGCGGACCGTCAGCAGCGTCGAGTCCTCCTCGGCGACCCAGGAGTGGTCCACACCCCGGCCCCACACCACGTAGTCGCCCCGCTCGGCCAGGACGACTGCGCGGCCGGGGAACTCGACGCGGAAACGGCCCTCGATCAGGATCTGGAAGGTGGCGCGCTCCTCGCCGCGCACCCACTGCCGCCGCCGCTCGCCACGGGGGTGGACGCCCCACTTGATCTCCAGCGCCCCGCTGTGCCGCGGGTCGCCCGCGTCCTTGAAGTGGCCCAGCAGCCAGCCCCGGTCCAGTGCCGCGTCCGGCCCGGCACTGCCCGTGTACACGTTGTCGTCCATGTGCTCGGACGCTAACACCCGCGCCGGACGGGCCGGCTCCTCGCCACTCTGTGTACCTTCAGGAAAAGTGTGCCAAGCAGCTTGTAATACCTCGAAGGTCTCCCGGCCGACGGCGGGCGGCAGTGGCTTCCGCCCCGCGGGCCCGGCCCCTCCGGCGCACGGAGAGGCCGGGCCCGCGGTGTGTGGCGGGGGCGCGGCCCACTGCCTCGTACGGGTGAAATGCGCTTTCCGGGCCGTTCCGCTCCCGGCCCGGCCGTGCCGAGCCACAAGGATGGGGCGCGGAAGGGGGCCGGTTCCGGCCGGTCCGAGTTGAGCGCGCGAGGAGGCCCGGTGGGCAAGGCATACGGCGTCGTTGCGGACATCCTGGTCGGCAAGTTCCAGTTCAGCGAGGACGAGCTGTCGCCCGGCGCCACGCTGGAGGAGATCGACCTGGACTCGCTGGGGCGGGTCGAGTTCGCCCTGACCCTGCGGGAGGGCACCGGTGTGCCGTTCGCGGAGGACCAGATCACCCTGGACACCACGCTGGGGGAGATCGCCGACGCGGTCGAGGCCGCGTGGGGTGCGGGTACGGCGGCGGCTCCGCGGTGAACCGCCCCGACATCGCGGTGACCGGCCTGGGGGCGGTCACCCCGGCCGGGGCCGGGGTGGAGGAGACCTGGCGCCGGGTCTGCGCCGCCGGGCCCACGGCCTCCCGGGACGATGAACTGGCCGGTCTGCCGGTGGACTTCAGTTGCCGCGTCCCCGAGGTGGAGGTCGCCGACCGCGGGCGCCGGCGGCAGCTGTGGCGGCAGGACCGCTTCACGCGGATCGCGCTGGCGGCGGCCGACGAGGCGCTGCGGGACGCGCGGCTGGATCCGTCCTCCTGGGACGGCGCCCGGATGGGCACGGCCGTCGGGTGCAGCCTGGGCGGGGCCGCCACCTGGGAGGCGGAGTTCGGCCGGATGCGGCGGGAGGGCCCCGAGGCGGTGTCGCCGGTGGTCATCCCGAGGCTGCTGCCGAACATGGCGGCCGGCGAGGTCGCGCTCGCCCTGGGGGCGCGCGGTCCGAGCATGGCGGTCTCCACCGCCTGCGCCTCGGGGGCCAGCGCGCTGGCGGTGGCGCGCGACTGGCTGGCCGCCGGTCTGTGCGACGTCGTCCTGGCGGGCGGTACGGAGGCCGCGGTCACGCCCCTGGTGGTGGCCGGGTTCCAGCGGGCCGGGGCGCTGTCGTCGCGCACCGGTGACCCGGCGGCGGCCTCACGGCCGTTCGCGGCGGACAGCGACGGGTTCGTGATGGCCGAGGCCGCGGCCGTCCTGGTGCTGGAGCGGGCGGTGGACGCGCGGGCGCGCGGCGTACGTCCGCGCGCCCTGCTGGCCGGCTGCGGCACCAGCACCGACGCGCTCCACCCCACCGCGCCGCACCCCGAGGGCCGGTTCGCGGAGCTGGCGGTGACCGCGGCGCTGGCGGACGCGGGCCTGGAGCCGCGGGACGTCGACCACGTCAACGCGCACGCCACCTCCACCCCGCTGGGCGACGCGGCGGAGGCGAGCATGATCGCCAGGGTCTTCGGCCACGGTCCGAGCGTGACCTCGGCCAAGGGCGTCCTGGGGCACTCGCTGGGCGCCGCGGGCGCGGTGGAGGCGGTGCTCACGGCCCTGTGCGTCGAGCGGTCCGCCGTGCCGCCGACTGCCAACACCGACGCGCCCGCACCGGAGTTCGACATCGACCTGGTGACCAAGGCGGTGCGCGAACAGCGTGTCGGCGTGGCCGTCAGCAACTCCTTCGGGTTCGGCGGCCACAACGTGTCCGTGGTGCTGCGGGCCGTCTGAGCCCGCCCGGCCCGCGTCCGCCGCCGGGCGCGGGCCGGGTGCGGGCCGGGTGCGCTCAGCGCACCGCCGCCCCGCTCGCCGGCGTCCGCCCCGGGGCCGGGCGGGACGGCGCGGTGCCGAAGACGTGGTCCCAGTAGGGGCAGCTCACCCCGAAACCGCGGCTGTCGTCCTGGAAGTGGTGGCGCAGATGGTGTCTGCGCAGGCGGCGCACGAGCGCGGTGTGCGGGCCGGGGCGGTGCAGGAGGAAGTGCAGCTCGTCGTAGAGGACGTATCCGGCGGTGAACCCGGCGGCCACCGCGTTGGCCGCGCCGCCGTCCAGGGCCAGGTGGAGGGCGGCGAAGGGGAGGCCGTTCAGCGGCAGGCCGGCCAGGGGCGGCATGACCAGACGGCGCGGGTCGTCGGGGTGGTCGTGGTGGACGCCGTGCACCATCCGGTGCAGCCGCCTGCCGCGCGCGCTGCGAGGGGTCAGGTGGAAGAGGGACCGGTGCACCCAGTACTCCGTCAGCGTCCACAGCGCGTAGCCGAGCAGGACGTGGCCGGCCAGGGACGCCCAGCCCAGGCGGGGCGCGGCCAGGGCGGCGAGGAGGACGGCCGGGGGGCCGTACAGGGCGACGGGCACGGCCGGGTGGACGCGGGTGAAGCGGTCCAGGAACGGGGAGCGGAACAGGGGCGGGGAGGCACGCAGCCGTTCGGCTCGGCCGGTGCGGGGGCGGGACGTCATGACGGGGTCCTCCTGGTAGCGGGCGCGGGTACGGGCGCGTGGCGCAGGGCGTCGGCGAGGCCCGCGGGCCAGACGGTCCCCGGGGTGAAGCCGAGGTCACGGGAGGCCCGTTCGTGGCCGCAGATCCAGGCGGGGCGGGCCAGTTCGCGGACCTTGTCATGGCAGAGCACCGACGGCCGCCCCCGTGCCCGCGCCGCCGCCTCGGCGCACCGGGCGGCGGCGTACGCCACCGGGAGGGGGAGCGGGACGGCGGTGGGCCGGCGGTGGCCGGTCACCGCCGCCACGGCCGCCGCGAGGTCTTCGCCGCGGTGCCCGGCGCCGTCGCCGGCGTGGTAGATCCCGCCGGAGCCCTCACCGGGGCCGACGGTCGCGCCGCGGTCGGCCGCGGCGAGCAGCAGGCGGCACAGGTCGTCGACGTGGACCAGCGAGTAGCGGCGCGGCCCGAACCCGCACACGGGCAGTACGCCGCAGCGCGCCGCGGCGAGCAGCGCGGGCAGGAAGTCGGTGTCGCCGGGACCGTAGACGATCGGCGGGCGCACGACGGTACCGGGCAGGGCGCCGGCCACCGCGCGCAGCGCCTCCTCGCCGGCGAGCTTGCTGCGGCCGTACGCCGACACCGGCGCGGGCGGGTCGTCCTCGCGGCGCGGCCGGCCGGGCGGCGAGGGCCCGGCGGCGGCCAGGGAGGAGCAGTGGACCAGGCGGGGCGGGTTCGGCAGCGCGGCCAGGGCCTCGCACAGGCGGCGGGTGCCGCCGGCGTTGACGGGGGCGTAGCCGTCCGGGTGGGCGGCTCTGACGGTGCCGGCCAGGTGGATCACGCGGTCGGCGCCCCAGGCGGCGGCCCGTCGCAGGCCGTGGCCGTCCGCGAGGTCGCCGTCCAGCCGCTCCACCGGTGCCGGGAGCCGGGCCCGGGCGGTGTCCCGTACCAGGGCGGCGACGGTGTGGCCCTCGTCCAGCAGCCGGCGCACCAGGCGGGCGCCGATGAAGCCGGTGGCGCCGGTGACCAGGTACCTCACCGGCGGGCTCCGGGGACGGGCGCGGGGGCGGCCGGGTGCGGGGCGAGGCCGCGCCGGTAGAGGCGGTGCCTGCGGTGGAGGACGCCGCCGAAGGCCTCGGCGTAGCGGTTGGCGTCGCGGTTGTCCTCCAGCAGCCAGGAGAACTCGCTCTCGGTGTACCCCAGGCGGAAGGCCGACCGCTGGGCCGCGGCGAGCAGCGCGGCGGTCAGTCCGCGGGCGCGGTGGGCGGCCCGTACGCCGGTGAGGATCACCCGGGCCCGGTCGACGCGCCGGGCCGCCCGGGGCGCGCGCAGCCGGCCCAGGGGTGTGGCGCGGGCGGCGTGCAGCGCCTGGTTGACGTCGGGCAGCCAGAAGGTGAAGGCGACCGGTTCGCCGCGCACCTCGGCGAACCACACCAGTTCCGGCCGTACCAGCGGACGCAGCCGGTCCATCGCGTGGGAGAACTCGCGGCCGGTCATGGGGACGGAGGCGTAGTTGCCGGACCAGGCGTCGGTGTAGACGGCGCGGACGGCGGCCAGGTCCGCCTCCCGGCGGCGGGGGTCCAGGGGCCGCAGCCGTACGTCCGGAGCGCCCGCGGCCCAGCGGGCCGCGCGGGCGGCGGCCCCGGGCGGCTCGCCGCCGGGAGGCACGGGGACGCGCCAGGACAGCAGGTCCTTGGCCTTGACCAGCCCGCAGGCGGCGTACAGGGCGGGGTAGTAGGCGGGGTTGTACGGCATCATCACGGTGGGCGGGCCGTCGAAGCCCTCGACGAGGACCCCGCACTCGTCGTGGACGGAGAAGCCCAGCGGGCCGAGCATTCCCTCCAGTCCGCGTTCGCGCAGCCAGCCGGCGGCGGCGTCGAAGAGGGCGGAGGCGGCTTCGAGGTCGTCGGCGCACTCGAAGAGGCCGAACAGGCCGCCGCGCGCGTCGTGGAGGGCCTGGTAGCGGGGATCGACCGCGGCGGCGATCCGCCCGACCGCCCTCCGGCCCCGGCGGGCGAGGAACAGCTCGGCCGCTCCGACCTCGAAGAACGGGTTGCGCCGCCGGTCGGTCAGGAAGCGCTGGTCCCTCCCGGCGGGCGGCAGCCGGTACGGGTCGCCGCGGTGCAGGGTGCGGGGCAGGGCGGCGAAGGCGGCGGTGTCCGCGCGTCCGCGCACCGGACCGACCGTCACAGGGGCGCGGGCGGCGGAGGGAGCGCTCACGGGATGCGAGGGGAGCGCGGGGGAGACGGTCACGCCACCACCGCCTCGGACCGCCTCGGCCCGCCCGGCGCAGGCAGGACCGGGCCGAGGGCGCGCCGCACCCGGGTGAAGGCCTCCAGGACGCGGGTGATGTGGTCGTCGGTGTGGATCGCCTGGGGGGTCACCCGGATCAGCGCCCGGTTCCGGGCCACGGCCGGCGCCACCACGGCGTTGGTGAACACCCCGGCGTCCAGCAGCTCCTGCCACACCCGCAGGCACAGCCGCGAGTCGCCCACGTACACCGGCACCACCGGGGTGGTGGAGTCGCCGGTGTCCCAGCCCAGCGACCGCAGCCCCGCGAGCAGCCGCCGGGCGTGGGCGAACACCCGCGCCCGGCGCTCGGGTTCGGACTCGATGATGCCGAGCGAGGCCAGGGCGGCGGCGGCCGAGGGCGGTGGCATCGCGGCCGAGAAGAGGACGGAGCGGGCGCTGTGGCGCAGGTGCTCGACGACGGAGGCGGGGCCGATCAGCATCCCGCCGACGGAGCCGAAGCACTTCGACAGCGTCCCGGTGACCAGGTCCACCTCGCCGGTCAGCCCGAAGTGCTCGCTCACGCCGCGTCCGCCGGCGCCCAGCAGGCCGATGTCGTGGGCGCCGTCCACCACCAGCCGGGCGCCGTGGCGCCGGGCCAGCTCCACCAGGCCCGGCAGCGGGCACAGGTCGCCCTCCATGGAGAACATGCCGTCGGTGACGATCAGCCTGCCGGGGCCGGCAGTGCGGTCGCGGCCCGGTTCGGGGGCCGGGCCGCAGGAGGCCAGCAGACGGCCGAGGTGGCCGAGGTCGCGGTGGCGGTAGCGGTGGTGGGCGGCGCCGCCGAGCCGGACGGCGTCCACCAGCGAGGCGTGGTTGGACATGTCGGCGAAGACGGCGTCGCGCTCGTCCAGCAGGGCGGCGAGCGCGAGGTTGGCCTGGAAGCCGGTGGTGGTCACCAGCGCCGCCTCGCCGCCGACGAACGCGGCCAGCCTGCCCTCCAGTTCCTCGTGGAGGGCGAGTGTGCCGTTGAGCACGCGAGAGCCGGAGCAGGAGACGCCGTAGCGGCGCAGCGCGCGGGCCGCGGCCTCGGTCACCCGGGGATCGGCCGACAGTCCCAGATAGTCGTTGCATCCGGCCATGACCACCGTGCGGCCGTCGATTCCGGCCTCCGCGCCCCGGGGGGAGAGGGGGCGGTAATAGGGCCGGGATTCGCTCTGCGCCGCCAGGCGGTGGAGAGCCGACCGTTCTTTGCCGAAGACATCCGCCATGCTGTTCCCCGAGAAGTTCGCGTCGAGAGGGTGTCGAGAAGTTGTGCCGGTTTTCCGATGGGTGTTCGTGTTCTTGTGCGACCGGAGCCCGGCGGCCGGTGTCCGTGATTCCACGGGAAACGGCCCCCGATTTCCTCCGGCCCGGCTCCGAGGGCCCGGTTCTGAGGCCCGGCCCCTCGGAGCCGGGCCGGTGCGGTGGCGGGCGGCTTCCGACAGACGCTCCGGCGGCGCACTCGCCGGTCCGGCCGTTGCGCCGTCCGGGCCCGTCCGGGCGTCGGTCCTTTCCCGTCCGGGCGTTCCGCCAGAATACTGACACAGGATCAGAAAAGGCGCGGACAGGTGACTCGTGTGTTTTCCGGGCGAGCCGTCGAAGATTTGCGCGAGTTCTCGATGAGTGAGCGAGAAGGCGTATGCAGAGAAGCATCTCCCTGTCCCCGGCGGAAGAAGTCCACTGCGGTGCGCGCGGAGTTCCCGAAACGGTTGGAATGGCGGCGCTGTTCACCGGCGTGCCGCCGGGGGCGGACGCGCTGCGCGCCCGGGTCGGGGAGCGCTGGGGCGGCCTTCCCCGGCTGCGGCAGGTGCTGCTGCCCCCCGCGCCCCCGGCCCGGCTGCGCGGGCACCGCTGGCTGCCGCTCGACCGGTTCGACGTCCGCCGCCACGTCGCCGTCGTCAATGCCGCCGGCAGCGGCGACGGCGCCGCGTTCACCGGCCTGCTCGGCCGGCTCGTCACCCGCGCCCTGCCCGCCGGGCTGCCGCCCTGGCGGCTGACCCTGGTACGGCACGCGGACCGGGAGCGGTTCGCCGTCGTACTGACCGCCCACCACGCCCTGCTGGACGGCCGCTCCCTGGAGATCCTGCTCAGCCGTCTGCTCGACGGCGCCCCCGGGCGCGGTGCCCGTGTCGTCCGCAGGGGCACGGGCGTGCGGGCGGTCGGGACGCTCGGGGCCCTCCGCCCGGAACGCCCCGAGCGCCCCCGCCCGCTCGCGGCGCTCGGGCCGGGCCGGGTCCTGCCGCTGCCCTCCGGCCTCCGCCCGCGGCCGGACCTGGCCTGGACGGAGGTGGACGCGGGCGCGGTGCGGGCCGCCCGCCGCGCCCTGCCCGGCCTGGGCGCCACCCTCAACGAGGTGCTGCTGGCCGCCGCCGCGGGCGCCCTGCGCACCGTCCACGGGGATCCGGACCGCTGGCCCGGCGCACCGCGCCCGCTGTACGGCTCCTTCCCGGTGGACCTGCGCGCACCGCGGGAGGAACGGATGCTCGGCACCGTCGTCTCGGCGGTACGGGTGCCGCTCCCGGTGACCGCCGCCGACCCCGGGGAGCGGCTGGCGGCCTGCCGGGGCGCGCTGGCCGCCTTCGGCCCCCTCCACGGCGGCGCGGACACCGTCCGCCGCGCGGTCGGCACCGCCGCGCGGCTGGGCGGCCCCTGGGCGGTGCGCCTGCTGGCCTCGCTGAGCTGCTCGCCGGGCTTCTGCCCCGTGACCTGCCTGGCCTTCGGCTGGCCGCGCGGCCCGTGGTCCCTGGACGGCCGGCCGCTGGAGCGGATCGTCCCCCTGCCGCCCGTACTGGCCCCGGGGACCGTCTGCCTGGCCCTGACCCACTACGCGGGTGTGTACACCCTCACCGCGGTCACCCGCGCCCTCCCCGGCGGGGCCCGGCGGCTGGCCGACGCCCTCGTCCGCGAACTGCCCCTCCTCGCCCGCCGGCCCGGGCCCGCGCCCGAGCTCGGCGCCGGGCCTGCGGCGACCGGGCGCGAGGCGGTTCGCCGGCGTGACCCGTGGAACGCGGAACGGACCGCCGAGGTGACATCCGCCGACCGATGAGGAGGGAGCGACGAGGTACGACGAGTTCCTCGCCCGGGTCCGGGAGCCGGGGGAGTACAGGAGCGGGCAGGAGGCCGAGGAGGCGACCACGGCCGTGCTGGAGGTGCTCGTCTCACGCATCACCCCGGGGGAGACCGAGGACCTGGCCGCCCGGCTGCCCGGCCCGCTGGGCGACTTCCCGGCGGAGAGCGGCCCTGAGCGGCCCGGGACGGCGGAATGGGACGCCGGCGCCGTGCTGTCCACCACCGCCGGTGCGGTCTCCGGGGGCGAGCTCGACCGGGTACTGAGCCGGTTGCCCTCCGGGTACGCCGTGCTGTTCGGCAAGCCGGAGCTGAGCGACTGAGCTCGCCGGGCCCGGTTCGGGTGCTGGGGGGCGAGAGGCGGCGGAGTAGCGGTGCGAAGGCGCACGCCGTGCGCCGCACCACCTCCCGGCGAACACAACAACCGCATTCGCTCTGAGTTGTCACTTGTCGCTCTGGGCTACCGCGGTCACCGTGGGGACGTGACGAACGAACCCGCGACTTCCTCCGCCCGCTCCGACCGCCCCGCCGGGCCCGTGCGGTATCCGCGGTGGCCCGGTGCGCGCCCGGCCGCGCCCGGCCCGGTGCGGTACGGGCTCCGTCCGGGCCGGTGGGGCGGGCATGTGCGCGCCTACCGGGCCGACGTCACCGCCGAGGGGCCGGTGGACGGCGCGCCCGTCGCGGTGCTGCTGGGCGGATACGCCGGCCCCAGCGGCGTTCTCGCGCTGCGGTGGCTGTGCGGCCAGGCCCGCCGTATCGCCGACGGGCTCGACCCCGACCCGCTGACGGCCCGGTGGGCCGCGGAGGGCACGCTCGGCCGTGTGCCGGATTGGCCGGAGTGGCCGGAGTGGTCCGGGCGGGGCGCCGACGTGCCCGCGGAGCTGCGGCGGTGGTGCGCGGACGAGGAGGAGCAGCAGGCCGCGGCCGAACGGCTCGCCCAGGGGTTGTCGTTCCGGCTCACCGCCGCCGACCACACCGGGAGCTACACGCTGCGGGTGTGGCCCGTCGGCGTGATCGTCCCCCGGTCGGGCACGTCGCCGCTCACCTACGTGCGGTGGCCCCACCAGCTCCCGCCCTGGTCACCGGAGCCCCGTCCCGCCGCGGCCTCCCCGCACCGGGGGACGGGAGCGCACCTCCTGCCCCGGTGACCGGGGCGGGCCGGGCGGCCGCCGGGCCCGGGCGGTGCGGCGCCGCCGCGGACATCGTCGCCGTCAGAGCCCGAACTCGTGGAGCGGCAGGTCGAGCAGGTGGCAGACCTCGCGGACCACCACCAGTTCGGCGGCGTCGAAGTAGCCGTCGGCCCCGCCGACCGCTATGCCGATACGGACGACGGCGCGGGCCTCGGAGGGCCTGCGCGCGGTTTTGGCGACCTCCCGCAGGGCCTCGGTCCGGTTGAGGTCGAAGTCGGCGGTGAGCCGGTCCAGCCAGCTCTCGAAGCGGCCGCGCAGTTCGCCGGCCGGGAAGCTCCGCAGCACCTCGTCGTGCTCGATCAGCTGGGCGACGCGGCGGCGTTCGGCCGGGTCGATCGTCCCGTCCGCCGCGGCGACCAGCGCGCACATCGCCATGCTCGCGTCGCGGAACGCGCCGCCCGTCAGTTCGTTCCGCTTCGCCGCCAGCCTGCCCCGCACCGTCCGGGCGGACTCCGCGAGACGGTTCCACAGGGGCATGAACACTCCGGGTGTCGGGAGGAGGCCGGGCCGCGCCGACGCGATCGGACGGGAATGCCAAGGGCCCCGCCTCCGCGTCCTCGTTCCCGATATTTCTACAGAATCGTAGAATCAGGGATGTGCCGCGCTGTCGCCGGGGTGCTCCGGAAGGGGCGGGGCGCCATTCCGCCCCCCGTGTTGCCGCTTTGCCGATCCTTTACACTTCACCGGGAGGCCTCGGCCCGTCCCGAGGTACCCGGTCCCCGACCGACACAGAAGGAGAAGCACACCCGCCATGGGCGAACCTCCCAGTACCAGCCGTGCCACCCGCGGCCGCTCCGCGACGATTCCGGGAGCGGGGGTGGCACGGTGACCGAGGCCCTGCTCCTGCTGGCGGCCCTGGCCCTCGTCCTGGCCTGCGCGGTCTTCGTGGCCGCCGAGTTCTCCCTGACCACCGTCGAACGCGGCGAACTGGACCGCGCCGCCCGCCAGGGGGAGCGCGGGGCCGAGGGCGCGCTCAAGGCCGTCCGGCAGCTCACCCTCCAGCTCTCCGGCGCCCAGCTCGGCATCACCGTCACCTCGCTGGTCATCGGCATGCTCGCCGAGCCGTCCCTGGCCGCGCTGCTGCGCGGGCCGCTGCGCGACGCCGGACTGGGCTCCGCCGCCTCCTCGGCGGCCACCGTGCTGGGCGTGGCCGTCTCCACGGTGGTGCTGATGGTGGTCGGCGAGCTGGTGCCCAAGAACTGGGCCATCTCCAGCCCGCTGGCCGTCGCCCGCGTCGTCGCCGGCCCGCAGCGCGGCTTCACCGCCGTCTTCGGGCCCTTCATCCGCCATCTGAACGGCACCGCGAACCGCTTCGTGCGCCGCTTCGGACTGGAGCCCACCGAGGAGCTGGCCTCCGCCCGCAGCCCGGACGAACTGGTCTCCCTGGCCCGCCGCTCCGCCAAGGAGGGCGCGATCGAGGAGGACTCCGCGGAACTGTTCGTCCGTACCCTCCACCTGAGCGAACTGAGCGCGGAGAACGTGATGACGCCGCGCGTGGACGTCCGCGCGCTGGAGGCGCACGCCACCGCCGCCGACGCCGAGAACCTCACCCTGGCCACCGGTCTGTCGGTCTTCCCCGTCTACCGCGACACCTTGGACGAGGTGATCGGCACCGTCCACATCCGCGACGTCCTGGCCCTCCCGGCGGACAGGCGCTCCGCCACCCCCGTCACCGAGCTGCTCGGCGAGCCGCTGATGGTCCCCGAGACCCTGCCGGTGGACCGGCTGCTGGAGCGCCTGCGCGCCCGCCGCACCGTCGCCGTCGTCATCGACGAGTACGGCGGCACCGCCGGGGTCGCCTCCGTGGAGGACATCGTCGAGGAGGTCGTCGGCGAGGTCCGCGACGAGCACGATCCGCTGGAGGAGCCCGACCTGCGTCCCACCGCCCCCGCCCCCGACGGACGGGCGCGCTGGGAGGCCGACGGCGGCGCCCGCCTGGACGTGCTGGCCGCGATCGGACTGGCCGCGCCCGAGGGGCCCTACGAGACCGCCGCCGGCCTGATCGCCGCGCGCCTGGAACGCATCCCCGCACCCGGCGACACCGTCGAGACCGCCGGCTGGGAGCTGCGCGTCCTCGACGTCGACCACCACCGCGCCGACCGCGTACGGATCACCGCACCCGCGCGGACCGTCTCCGCCTCGGCGGCCGGCCGCTCCCACCGGGAGGACGCCCGATGACCGCTCTGCAACTGGCCATCGGCGCCCTGATGATCCTGGTCAACGCCTTCTTCGTCGGCGCCGAGTTCGCCCTGATCTCGGTGCGCCGCAGCCAGATCGAGCCGCACGCCGAGAAGGGCGCCAGGCGGGCCCGCACCACCCTGTGGGGCCTGGAGCACCTGTCGGCGATGATGGCCACCGCCCAGCTGGGCATCACCGCCTCCTCCCTGGTGCTGGGCGCGGTCGCCGAACCGGCGATCGCCCACCTGCTGGAGCCGCCCTTCGAGGCCGTCGGAGTCCCCGGTGCCCTGGTCCACCCGATCGCCTTCGTCATCGCGCTGGCCCTGGCCACCTATCTGCACATGCTCATCGGCGAGATGGTGCCCAAGAACATCGCCCTGGCCGCGCCCGTGCCCACCGCGCTGCTGCTCGGGCCGCCGCTGGTCGCCCTCACCCGGGCCCTGCGTCCGGTGATCTTCGGTATCAACGCCTTCGCCAACGCCCTGCTGCGCCTGCTCAGGGTCGAGCCGAAGGACGAGGTCGCCTCGATCTTCACCGACGCCGAACTCACCCGCATGGCGCGGGAGGCCAGCGAGGCCGGACTGATCGAACCGGGCGGCCACGAGCGGCTGCGCGAGGCCCTGGAACTGGGCAGCCGCCCGGCGTCCGAGGTGCTGGTGCCCCTGGCCGAGATGCACACCGTCGGCCACACCGTCACCCCCGACCAGCTGGAACGGACCGCCACCACGGTCGGCTTCTCCCGGCTGCCGGTCACCGGTCCGGGCGGCGCCGTACTCGGATACCTGCACGTCAAGGACGCCATCGGCGTCGTGCACCGCGACCGGCCCTTCCCGCGCGAGGCGCTGCGCACCGTCGTACGCATCGGGGCCGGCACCCCGCTGGACGACGTCCTCACCTCCATGCGCGCCCGCGGCACCCACCTGGCCGCCGTCACCGGCGACCGCGGTGAGCTGCTGGGCTTCGTCACCATGGAGGACGTCCTGGAGAAGCTGGTCGGCCCGGCTCCGGCCGCGCGCTGACGACGGGGGGCGGGGCCGCCGGGGACGGCGGCCAGGCGGGTGCCGCCGTGCGCGCGAGCCGTGCGCGGCGGCACCTCCCCGTGCCTGCCGCCGTCAGGCGTCCTCCGCTTCCCAGGGCTCCCCGGTCTTGGCCAGGTGGACCACCGCGTGTCCGTAGCCGGGCCAGTCGGTGGGGCAGGGCGGCCCGACGTGGACCTGGACGGTGATGTCGGAGCGGTCGTCGGGCCCGCCCATCAGCAGGAGCTCCAGCTCGGAGGCGATGTCGCACAGGTCCTCGGCCACCCCGGGCGTCTCCCTGGCCACCGCCGCGTGGATGACGACCTCGCCGGGGCGCGGTTCCACCGACAGGCCCAGGACCTCCTCGCCTACGCGGCCCAGCGCGGCCTGGCAGGTCCGCAGGAGAAGCTGGTCGCGGCGGAGCAGTGCCCGTACCTCGTCGGACGGCAGACTGGACGCGTAGTACAACTCAGCGGGGTGGCGCATGCGCGTACGGTAGGGGCTCGCCGCGCGCTCCGCCACGGGAACGCCCGTATCCGTATCGCACCGTCACCGGGCCGTCACCGGGCCTGTGCCCGGCACAGGGCTGCCAGCTCTCCGGCCAGCGGTCCGTTCCCGGCCACCAGCACCGGGGCGCCGAAGGCGTACGGCCGCCCGCCCCCGTCCAGCACCGTCCATCCGCGGCGGCGCAGCAGCGCCACCCCGGCGGTCACGTCCCACGGCTTGGCGCCGAAGCACACGCAGGCGTCCAGCCAGCCCTCGGCCACTCCGACCAGGTCCAGGCTCATGCAGCCCTGCATCCGCACCCGGTAGGCCCCGTCCAGCAGAACGGCCAGCGCTCTCCCGGAGGGCGAGCCGACGCTCCCCGCGCCCGTGACGCCGACCACCGCCCGGGACAGCTTCCGCGCGCCGGACGGCTCCCGGGCGTCGTCTGCGCCCGTGTCCGGGCCCGTGCTCCAGCGGCGGCCCAGGGCGGGGGCGTGGACCACGCCCAGTACGGGCTCACCGCCGTCCACCAGCCCCAGGGAGACGGCGTGCGGGGGCGCTCCGCGCGTGAAGTTCATCGTGCCGTCGATCGGGTCCAGCAGCCAGCAGCGGGAGGGCACCGAGTCCCCCTCCTCCCGGTCCGTCTCCTCGCCGACGACCGGGATGCCGGGCGCGTGCTCCCGCAGCACATCCGTGATGCGCCGCTCCACCTCGGCGTCGGCGTCCGTGACCTCCTCGCCCGACGTCTTGAACCTCCGCTCCGACCACTCGTCCCCCGCCTCCGCCAGCCATCCGACCCCGGCGTCGACGGCCGCTTCGGCGGCGTCGAGCAGGCGGGCGAGCGGCTCACGGTCGGATCCCACAACAGGTTCGGTGCGCATCCCCCCAGTGTTTCCGAGGATCCGCCTCCCATCCGCGGCCGGGAGGCCATGGGCGCCGGCGGTCTCTTCGGCCACTCGATCAGGGTGGACGTCGGATGGCGGCCGGACGGGAGCGCGGAATGGGGCGACGGGCGAGGACGTACGCGGTGGCGGCGGTGCTCATGGTGGGCGGCGCCGGGTACGCGGTGACGGAGATCCTCGACGACAGCACCCGGTACGTCCCCCCGCCCGAGTCGGCTTCCCCCGTCGGCGACCTCCACGACGGGGACGCGGGGTGGAGGGCGCTGTGCGGAGGGAGGGCGGTGCCGGGTTCTTCAAAGCCGAGCCCGGCCCCGGACATGCAGCCGGACCCGAGCCCGGACCCGAGCGGCGACGGACGGGTGGTGCGGAAACCGGTAACGGCGGACAGGCTGGCGTTGTGTCCCGACGGGCCGCTCGACCGGGGGGACCGCCTGGGGCACTGGCGCTGACCGGAGACCTGCCGCGTCCCGGTGCCGTCTCCCGGTGCCGCGGCGGACGGCGCGTACGGCACCGCCCGCGGGCACGTACACCGGCCCGGCGGACGTGCCCGACCGCTTGTCCCCGCCGCCGGCGGAAGCCACGGTGGAAGACGTGATCAACGCTTCCGGACTCCTTCCCCGCACCGGCTGCCGTACCGAGACCGCGGGGGACTTCTCATGGCGCGGCGCGCGCCTGTTCGTACGCGCCCCCGCCCGGACGCCGGGCCGCTTCCGTGACCGGGACCGCCCCGGCGGCGGGAACGGCCACCAGCCCCCGGCCTACCGGGCCGAGGCCGTCGCCGTGGGAGCGGTGGGCGGCGGCACGGTCGCCGTGCAACTGGGCGCCTGCGAGGCGGCCGACCGCCGCCGGGTGCTGGACTGGCTGCGGGAGCAGGCCCGCCGGATCGCCGACGGGCTCGACCCCGACCCGTTCACGGCCCGCTGGGCACCGGGCGGAGCCCTCGTCCCCCTGCCGGCGGGGCCCGCCGGGGCGGCCGACGCGCCCGCGGAACTGCGCCGGTGGTACGAGGACGAGGAGCGGCAGCGGGCCGCGTCCGAACTGCTCGCCCGGGGAACGCCGTTCCACCTCGCCGTCGCCGACCACGCCGGCACGTACGTGCTGAGCGCCCGTCCCGTGGGCGCGGCCGCCTCGTGAGCCCGCGGTTCCGCGGAGCCCGCCGCCCCGTCAGCCCGGTAGCGGAAGCACCCCCCGATCGGGGGAACGCGGGGCGGCCGTAACGGTTCGGCTGAAGGGGGCGCCGATAGCGTCCGGGCCATGGTCGACAACGGGGCCGGGCGGCCGGTCGTCACCGAACTGAGGCTCTCCGCGTTCCGCGCACACTGCGGGCTGCGGCTGCCGCTGGAGCCGCTGACCCTGCTCACCGGGGCCAGCGGCAGCGGCAAGTCCACGGTGCTGGAGGCGTACGAGGCGCTGGCGCGGCTGGCCGGAGGGGAGAGCGTGGGCGAGGTCTTCGGCGGTGCGCACGGCGGGCCGGCGGCCTGTGTTCCGCGCGGCGCGCCTCCGGACGGGCAGGGCGGGCGCGGTTTCCGGCTGGGGTGCACGGTGGACGGTCCGGCCGGCCCGGTGCGCCTCGACCTCGCCGTCCAGGCCGAGCCCGAGCTGCGTGTCGCGGGTGAGCGGCTGACCGGCGCGGACGGCCGCACCCTGCTGGTGACGGCGCTGTGGGACCCGGCACGGCGGGTGGTGCGGGCCGAGTGGCGCACCGGGGGCGTGGGCCAGGCGGCCCGTGCCCTGCTGCCGGACGACCGGCTCGCCACCGCCCTGCTGCCGCTGCGGGTGGCAGGCGCCACCGAGGGGCAGCGGCAGGTGCTGGCCGCGGCCGAGCAGGTGGTGCCGGCGCTGCGCTCGGCCTTCGTCTGCGATCCGCGGCCGGAGGCCATGCGTGAACCGGTGGCCTCCGTGGACGCGTTGCTGCGGGGTGGCTGCGACAACCTCGCGGCGGTGCTGGGCCGCCTCCGCACCGAGTGCCGGACCCGGTACGCGGCGCTGCTGGACGCCGTACGCCCCGGATTCGGCCGGCCGGTGGCCGGACTGCCGACCGAACCGGTGGCCGAGCCGGCGGCCGGACCGGTGACGGGGCAGAGGGCGGCGACGGGGCGCGCGGCCGGACCGGTGACGGTACGGGGGCGCACGCGGCTGGTCGGGGCGCTGGTGGAGCACGGCGACGGGCTGGAGCCGACCCCGCTGGACCGGCTCGGGGACGGGGAACTGCGCTACCTGGCGCTCGCGCTGGTCCTGCTGGCCGGCCCCGGGGTGCTCCGGGCCGGCCCGGAGCCGCAGGCGCCCGACTCCCGGCATGCGCTGGTGGTGCTGGCCGACGGGTTCGACCGGGGCATGGACGCGCGGCAGCGGCGGGAACTGACCGGACTCGCGGCGCGGATGTGCGAGCGCGGCCACCTGCGGCTGCTGGGGACGGTCTGCGACGGGACGGCCATCGGCGGGGCGGTGGGGGAGGCGGCCGGGACCCGGCTGGTAGACCTGGGCGGATGAACGGCGGACAGGTGCACGGAAGAGACGGGGGCGGCGAGGACGCCGCAGGGGGCCGGGAGACGGGGCGCCGCCCGGCGCCGTACGGGCGGCCCGAGGGGCGGGTGGGCGAACTCCAGCGCAGACTCGCCGAGTTCGCGGCGGCACGCCGGTGGGAGCCGTACCACACACCGAAGAACCTGGTGACGGCTCTGGGAGTGGAGACGGCCGAACTGGCCGAGATCTTCCAGTGGCTCACCCCCGAGGAGTCGGCGCGGGTGATGGAGGATCCGGACACGGCGGGGCGGGTCGCGGACGAGGTGGCCGATGTCCTCGCCTACCTGCTGCAGTTCTGCGAGGTGCTGGGGATCGACGTGCTGGCCGCGCTGGAGGCGAAGATCGAGCGGAACGAACAGCGCTTCCCCGTTGCGGAGAGTGACCGAGGGGGCGATGAGGGCGTCGGTGAGACGGACGGCTCCGGCGGTGAGCAGGGGAAGGCCAATCGTCACTCTTCGGAGTGACGAGGTTCTCCACAGTGTCGAGTTTTTCCACAGTTTTCCCGAACCCTCTAGTCAAGTGCGGCCTTGGGTATCACGCTGGGTAGCGAATGATTGCGGAGGGAAAAGGTGGATGGATGCGGTACCACTCATTGAGATCACGCGGCGAGCGCTCGCACACAGTGAGGAAGCGGCTGACGTCGTTACCGAGGCGTGGCAGGCGCAGGCGCTCGCGGAGGCGGTAGGAGTCCACCTGGTCACGGCGGGCCCGCCCGAGGTGCGGGCCCAGGCCGGTGGACTGCGGGAGGCCGGCGGACGCGCCTGCGGTTCGCTGCGCGGCCCGGGGCAGCGGTCCGACGGGGCGCGCGCCGCCCGTCTGACGGAGATGAGCGACCCCCTCTCGGCCCTGCACGACCTGGGCGACCTGCTGGGGGAGGCCGGCGGCGCGCTGGTGCGGGTGGCGGTCGACGCGGAGGAGGAAGGGCTCTACTGGCGGTGCATCGAGGGCATCGACGCGGCCGACGAGTGCGGCGACAGGGTGACGGCGATCCTCAGGCGGCTCGCCCTCATACCCCGGCCCTTCCGCCGGCCCCCGCCGGTGCGCGGGGACGGCCCGCCGGTGAGGGAGGAGGCGCGGTGACGGTGCAGGATGGAGGACATGGATCTGCGCATCTTCACCGAACCCCAGCAGGGTGCCTCCTACGACACCCTCCTCGCGGTCGCCAGGGCCACCGAGGACCTGGGTTTCGACGCCTTCTTCCGCTCCGACCACTACCTGAAGATGGGTGACGTCGACGGGCTGCCCGGCCCGACGGACGCCTGGATCACCCTGGCCGGTCTCGCCCGGGAGACCAGGCGCATCCGGCTGGGCACCCTGATGACCGCGGCCACCTTCCGGCTGCCGGGTGTCCTGGCCATCCAGGTGGCGCAGGTCGACGCCATGTCGGGCGGGCGCGTCGAACTCGGTCTGGGCGCCGGGTGGTTCGAGGCCGAGCACACGGCCTACGGCATTCCCTTCCCCAAGGAGAGGTTCTCCCGGCTCCGGGAACAGCTGGAGATCGTCACCGGGCTGTGGGCCACCGAGCCGGGCAAGACGTTCTCCTACGACGGCGCCCACTACCGGCTCGCCGAGTCGCCCGCGCTGCCCAAGCCCGCACAGGACAGGGTCCCCGTACTCATCGGAGGCATGGGGGCCAAGCGCACCCCGGCACTGGCCGCGCGCTTCGCCGACGAGTTCAACGCCCCCTTCGTCTCCGTCGAGGACAGCGAGCGGCAGTTCGGCCGGGTGCGGGCCGCCGCCGAGGAGCACGGCCGCGCCGGGGACGACCTGGTCTACTCCAACGCCCTGGTCGCCTGCGTGGGCCGGGACGACGCCGAGGTGGCGCGGCGCGCGGCGGCCATCGGCCGCGAGGTGGCGGAGCTGAGGGAGAACGGACTGGCCGGCTCCCCGGCCGAGGTGGTCGACAAGATCGGCCGCTACGCCGAGGCGGGCTCCTCCCGGATCTACCTGCAGATCCTGGACCTGCACGATCTGGACCACCTGGAGCTGATCTCCTCCCAGGTGCAGAGCCGGCTGGGGTGAGCCAGGCATGAGCACACCACCCGCGCCGCCGCCCGCGTCCGCCCCCGCGCTCCCGCTCGCGGAGGCCCTGGCGCGCGGCCCCCTCGTCCTCGACGGCGGGCTGTCCAACCAGCTCCTGGCACAGGGCTGCGACCTGTCCGACGAGCTGTGGTCGGCCCGGCTGCTCGCCGACGACCCCGCCCAGGTGGAGGCGGCCCACACCGCCTACGCGCGGGCGGGGGCGCGGGTGCTCATCACCGGCAGCTACCAGGCATCCCACCCGGGCTTCGCCCGGCGCGGGCTGGGCGGTGCGGAGACCGACGCCCTGCTGCGCCGCAGCGTGGCCCTGGCCCGGGCCGCGGCGGGCGAAGCCGGCGGGCCGGTGTGGGTGGCCGCCTCGGTCGGCCCGTACGGCGCGGTGCTCGCCGACGGCGGCGAGTACCGCGGCCGGTACGGCCTGACGGTCGCCGAGCTGGAGCGTTTCCACCGGACCCGGATCGAGGCGCTGGCGTCGGCCGCCCCGGACGCCCTGGCCCTGGAGACGGTGCCCGACGCCGACGAGGCCGAGGCCCTGCTGCGCGCGGCGGCCGGCTGCGGGGTGCCGGTGTGGCTGTCGTACACCGTCGCCGGGCCGCGCACCCGCGCCGGACAGCCGCTGGCGGACGCCTTCGCCGTCGCCGCCGGCAACGACCAGGTGATCGCGGTCGGCGTCAACTGCTGCGATCCGCGCGACGCCGCGCCCGCCGTACGCCTGGCGGCGCGGGCCACGGGCAAGCCGGTGGTCGTCTACCCCAACAGCGGCGAGGGCTGGGACGCGGCGCGCGGCGCCTGGACGGGCGGGACCGTCTTCGACCCCGCCGCCGCCCGCACCTGGGTGCGCGACGGCGCCCGGCTGGTCGGCGGCTGCTGCCGGGTCGGCCCGGCGGATATCGCCGCCCTGGCCGCGGAACTCGGAGCGGGGGCGGACCGGGAGGCGGGACCGGGACCGGGACCAGGGCCGGAGGGATAGTCGTACCAGCGCCCCGCGCCGGTGGAAAACCGCTGGGGCGGCCCGCCCGAAGGGGCCATACTCGCTCAGGTGTTCCTGACGATGACCACCACCGGCAGCGCTGAGCGGCCCGCCACCGACCTCGGGTTCCCGCTGCACAAACACCCCGACCGGGGCAGGGGGCGCGGCGGCGCACCCGACTCGGCCCTGGCGCAGTACGTCAACGACCGCCCCTGCGCCGCCCCCTTACTCCGGCCGCCGTCTCCGCGGCCGGCTCGGTGTCCCGGGGTGTAGCCGCCCGGCTCGGGGTGAGGATGGTGGCATGGGACTCCACGTCGACTCCGAGACCGGGCGGCTGCGCCGCGTCATCCTGCACCGCCCCGACCTGGAACTGAAACGGCTCACCCCGACCAACCGGGACGACCTGCTCTTCGACGACGTGCTGTGGGTGCGGCGGGCCCGCCAGGAGCACGACGGTTTCGCCGACGTCCTGCGCGACCGGGGAGTGGAGGTCCACCTGTTCGGCGACCTGCTGGCGGAGTCGCTGGAGGTCCCCGCGGCCCGCGCGTTCGTCCTGGACCGCACCTTCCACGAGAAGGAGTACGGACCGCTGGCCGCCGACCACCTGCGGGCCGTCTTCGACGAGATGTCCGGGGCGGAGCTGGCCGAGGCGCTGGTGGGCGGGATGACCAAGCGGGAGTACCTGGAGCGGCACCCCGAGCCGGTCTCGGTGCGCTTCCACGTGATGGACCTGGACGACTTCCTGGTCGCCCCGCTGCCCAACCACCTGTTCACCCGCGACACCTCCGCATGGATCTACGACGGGGTGTCCATCAACGCCATGCGCTGGCCGGCCCGGCAGCGCGAGGCGATCCACTTCGAGGCGATCTACCACCACCACCCGCTGTTCGCTGCGGGCTCCGGTGCCCCCGCCTCCGGCCCGGCCGGGGGGGAGGGCTTCCACATCTGGTCCGAGGGCCAGGGCGCCTATCCCTCCACCATCGAGGGCGGGGACGTGCTGGTCATCGGAGGCGGCGCGGTGCTCATCGGAATGAGCGAGCGCACCACCCCGCAGGCGGTGGAGATGCTCGCCCGCGGTCTGTTCGCGGCGGGCTCGGCCCGCACCATCGTGGCGCTGGACATGCCCAAGACGCGCGCCCTGATGCACCTGGACACGGTGATGACGATGGTCGACGGCGACACCTTCACCCAGTACGCGGGCCTGGGCATGCTCCGCTCCTACACCATCGAGCCCGGCGCGGCCGAGTCGGAGCTGAAGGTCACCGACCACCCGCCCGAGCACATGCACCGCGCCATCGCCGCGGCCCTGGGCCTGGACGGCGTCCGGGTGCTGACCGCCACCCAGGACGTGCACGCCGCCGAGCGCGAGCAGTGGGACGACGGCTGCAACGTGCTGGCAGTCGAGCCGGGGGTGGTCATCGCCTATGAGCGCAATGTCACCACCAACACGCATCTGCGCAAGTGCGGCATCGAGGTCATCACGATCCCCGGCAGCGAGCTGGGCCGGGGCAGGGGCGGGCCGCGCTGCATGAGTTGCCCGGTCGAGCGCGACGCGGTGTAGGCGGGAGCGGAACGGAAGCGGGGCACCCCCTCTGCATAGAGATACGTTTATTCGTATAGACTTCCGGCTTTCCCGCCGTATCCGACGAGACAGTCCCTAGGAGCCCCCCATGGCGATCGATCTCACGGGCCGCCACTTCCTCAAGGAGCTGGACTTCACCCCCGAGGAGTTCCGCCACCTGGTCGAGCTGGCCGCCGAGCTGAAGGCGGCCCGGCGCGCGGGCGCCGAGGAGCAGCGGCTGCGCGGGCGCGGCATCGCGCTGATCTTCGAGAAGACCTCCACCCGCACCCGCTGCGCCTTCGAGGCCGCCGCCGCCCAGCAGGGCGCCCACACCACCTGCCTCGACCCCTCCGGCTCCCAGATCGGCCACAAGGAGTCGGTACGCGACACCGCCCGGGTGCTGGGGCGGATGTACGACGCGATCGAGTACCGGGGCAGCAGCCAGGAGGCGGTGGAGGAACTGGCCGCCCACGCAGGCGTCCCCGTCTACAACGGGCTCACCGACGACTGGCACCCCACCCAGATGCTCGCCGACGTGCTCACCATGACCGAGCACTGCGACAAGCCGCTGACGGAGACCGCCTACGCCTACCTGGGCGACGCCCGCAACAACATGGGCAACTCCTGCCTGGTCACCGGCGCCCTGCTCGGCATGGACGTGCGCATCGCGGCGCCGCGCGACCTGTGGCCGGAGGAGTCCGTGGTGGCCGCGGCCCGCTCCCTGGCGCAGACCACCGGCGCGCGCGTCACCCTCACCGAGAAGGTCGAGGAGGGCGTGGCCGGCGCGGACTTCGTCGCCACCGACGTGTGGGTGTCGATGGGCGAGCCCAAGGAGGTCTGGGAGGAGCGCATCGGGCTGCTGCGGCCGTACGCCGTCACCATGGACGTCCTGCGCGCCACCGGCAACCCGCGCGTCCGCTTCCTGCACTGCCTGCCCGCCTTCCACGACCTGGGCACGGCCGTGGGCCGGGAGATCCACCAGCGGTACGGACTGGAGTCGCTGGAGGTGACGGACGAGGTGTTCGAGTCGGAGTACTCGGTCGTCTTCGACGAGGCGGAGAACCGCATGCACACCATCAAGGCGGTCATGGTCGCCACCCTCGCGGGCGCGTAGGCGCCGCCGCCCTCGCGGGGGCACGGGCACTGTCAGAGGCTGCGCCTAGGGTTCGGAAGGACACCCACCGTCCGGACCGGAAGGCCCCATGCCCGCCCAGCGAACCCCGCGCACGCCCCCCGCCCCGCCGGCTCCACGGGAGCTGGCCGACCTGCCCTACGCGCACCACCTCCGGCCGTTCGGCGGCGGCGGGCGGCTGGAGCGGGAGCGCACCTACGACACCGTCCGCTTCGACGGGGACGGCTTCCACGGCGCGGACGCCGGCGGCGCCGGCTTCGTGGAGTCCGCCTTCACCTCGGTGACCTTCGAGGGCGGGCGCTACCGGCGGGCCCGCTTCAACGACGTGTGGCTGCACACCGTGCGCTGGGTGGGCACCGACCTGGCCGAGACCGACTGGACGGACGCCGAGATCGTGTCCGGCGCCCTGGCCGGGGTGGAGGCGTTCGGGGCGCGGATGCGCCGCGTGACGTTCTTCAACTGCAAGCTCGACTCGGTCAACCTCCGCGCCGCGCGCCTGCGCGACGTGTGCTTCGTCGACTGCCTGCTGCGCGACGTGGACTTCGGCGAGGCGGCCCTGGAGGACGTGGCGTTCCCCGGCTCGGTCCTGGACGGAGTGCGGCTGGAGAAGGCGAGGCTCACACGGGCCGATCTGCGCGACGCTGCCGGGCTGGGGATCGAGGCGGGCCACGAATCGCTCGGGGGCGCGATCGTCGGCCCGGCGCAACTGCTGGACCTCGCCCCCGCGCTCGCCCGGGCGCTGGGCATCGAGGTCCGGGACGACTGAGGACGGCCGAGGACGATCGAGGAGGCGCGACGTGCCCGCACATTCGTTACGACCCCGCCGGCGCGGGAGACCCGGAACGTCCGGGAGACCCGGCGGGGGAAATCCCCGGGAAGCGATGAGTCCGGAGCCCCCGGACGGTCCGAAGGCCGGGGGAAGCCGCACAACCGACGAACGACGAGGACGACGGAACATGGGCGAGAGCGCATCCGGCCTGGCGATCGAGACATCCGGGCTGGTCAAGGTGTTCGGGGAGACCCGCGCGGTGGACGGCGTGGACCTCGCCGTCCCGGCGGGCACGGTCTACGGGGTCCTCGGCCCCAACGGGGCGGGCAAGACCACCACGGTCAAGATGCTCGCCACCCTGCTGCGCCCCGACGGCGGCCGGGCCCGGGTCTTCGGACACGACGTGCTGCACGAGGCCGACGCCGTACGCTCCCGGGTGAGCCTGACCGGGCAGTACGCGTCGGTGGACGAGGACCTGACCGGCGCGGAGAACCTGGTCCTGCTGGGCAGGCTGCTGGGCCACCGAAAGCCCGCCGCCCGGCGGCGGGCCGAGCAGTTGCTGGAGGCCTTCGGGCTCGCCGAGGCGGCGGGCAGGCAGGTCAAGAACTACTCGGGCGGCATGCGGCGCCGCATCGACATCGCCGCGTCCATCCTCAACACCCCCGACCTGCTCTTCCTGGACGAGCCGACCACCGGCCTGGACCCGCGCAGCCGCAACCAGGTGTGGGACATCGTGCGGGCGGTGGTCTCGCGCGGTACCACGGTGCTGCTGACCACCCAGTACCTCGACGAGGCCGACCAGCTCGCCTCCCGCATCGCCGTCATCGACCACGGCAAGGTCATCGCCGAGGGCACCAAGGGCGAGCTGAAGGCCTCGGTGGGCGCGGGCGCGGTGCACGTGCGGCTGCGGGACGCCGAGCGGCGGCCCGAGGCCGGGCGGCTGCTCGCCCGCGTCCTGGACGCACGTATCCAGCTCGACCCCGACCCCGTGGCCCTGACCGCCCGCGTCGGCCTGCACGGAGACGGTGCGGGAGCGGCCGAGCAGGCCTCCCGGGCGCTGGCGGAACTGGCCGGCTCCGGCATCACCGTCGACACCTTCTCGCTGGGCCAGCCCAGTCTGGACGAGGTCTTCCTCGCCCTCACCGACCGTCCCGCCGCCGGTACCGGCGCCCCCGCGAACGAGGAAGAGGAGATCCCGGCATGAGCACCGCCACGGCGCGCGGGCAGCGCACCGACGAGATCGACGAGATCGACGAGATCGACGAGAAGGCCCCCGCGGCGGCCGAGACCCTGGCCGGCCTGCTGGTGTCCGGCCGGCGCCCGCCCCGCCCCAGCGCCTGGGCCGCCTCCGCCGCCTTCGGCTGGCGGGCGGTGCTGAAGATCAAGCACGTGCCCGAGCAGCTCTTCGACGTCACCGTCTTCCCGGTGATGATGGTGCTGATGTTCACCTACCTCTTCGGGGGCGCGCTGGCCGGATCGACCGACCAGTACGTGCAGTTCCTGCTGCCGGGCATCCTGGTGATGAACATCGTGATGATCACCATGTACACCGGTATGGCGGTCAACATCGACATCGCCAAGGGCGTCTTCGACCGGTTCCGCACCCTGCCGGTCTGGCGTCCCTCGGCGATGGTCGGCTATCTGCTCGGCGACATGCTGCGCTACACCATCGCCTGCGCGGTGATGCTGGCACTCGGCCTGGTGCTGGGCTTCCGCCCGGCAGGCGGCGTGGCCGGAGTGGCGGCCGGGGTGGCGCTGCTGATCGTCTTCGCCTTCGCCTTCTCGTGGGTCTGGACGATGTTCGGCCTGATGCTGCGCACCGAGAAGTCGGTGATGGGCGTCAGCATGATGGTGATCTTCCCGCTGACGTTCCTCAGCAACGTCTTCGTCGACCCGTCCACCATGCCCGGCTGGCTCCAGGCCTTCGTCAACAACAGCCCCGTGACCCATCTGGCCTCGGCGGTGCGCGCACTGATGGCGGGCGACTGGCCCGCCACCGAGATCGCCTGGTCGCTGGGGTGGGGCGCGGTGCTGGTGGCCGTCTTCGGAACGGCCACCATGCGCCTGTACAACCGCAAGTGAGCGCCGCGCCGCCCCGAGCTCGGAACCGAAGGGGGACGGGCGGGCGCGGCCGGGTGAGCCCATGGCGACCATCGTGCGGGCCGGTCGTTTCGGCGGGCGTCGAAACCACCGGCGGTACCGCGGCGGTACCCCGGCGTTACCCGGGCCCCCTCAGACGGTCGACTCCCTGACCGCCACGCTGTAGCTGGAGGGCGTGGGCGAGGTGACCTCGATCCGCGAGCGGAAGGAGTCGCCGGTGAAGACCACGGTCAGATCCCTCGGCCCGCCGCGCCGGGTGGCCGCGGTGAAGCCGCCGGCCGGCAGCGCCGAGACCAGGCAGGCGCCGCTGCTGCCGAACCGTATGGACGCACGCCCTCCCGTGGTCTGGAAGGTGCGCACCTCGGCGCCGGCCGTACGGCAGCCCTCCTCGCCGCCGCCGGTGTCCGCGGTGGGCGAGGGGGTGGGGCGAGCGGTGGGAGGGGTGGTGGGGGAGGCCGGCGGCTTCGGTGCGGGGACGGGGGAGGAGGCGCGCCGGGCGGGCGAGGGGGCGGGTCTGGGAGTGGGGGACCTGCTCGGCTCGGCGCTCGCCGTCGGGGAGGAGACGACCGTCCCCGGGGTGTCGCGGGCCACGGGCGGGGTGGGCCGGGTCGTCCCGACCACGAACTGGACGGTGAGGCTCACCGTCGTCACGCTGAGGGACGTGCACGACAGCCACAGCAGTACGTAACGCAGGTAGCGGGGCACCGCCCCATACTGCCCGACCGCTCACGACGGCCTCACGACGGCCTCCGCCAGGGCCCGTGAAGGTCGGTGAGGGCTCGTGAGGGACTCCTGGCGGGCCCTGCTCGCCCCCGCGGCCGGCGGCACCCGTTACCGTCCCTGGCCATGGCATCGGTACTTCTGGTCGAGGACGACCCCGTGATACGGGCCAGGCTCATCGACGTCCTGTCCCGGCACGACCACGTGGTGCGCAGCTCCCCCTACGGCTTCGAGGCCCTGCGGGAGGTGACGCGGCAGCCGCCGGACGCGGTGGTGCTCGACCTGGGGCTGCCCGACCTCGACGGCGTCGACGTCCTGCGCATGCTGCGCAGCATCTCGCAGGTGCCGGTGCTGGTGGCCACCGCGCGCGACGACGAGGCCGAGATCATCCGGCTGCTCAACGCCGGCGCCGACGACTACCTGGTCAAGCCCTTCTCCGGCGGGCAGTTGGCGGCCCGGCTCGGGGCGGTGCTGCGCCGCTCCGCCGCCGCGGAACGTCCCCCCGCCCCGGAGGCGGCGCCCCGGGACGGCGCGATACGCGTGGGCGGCCTGGCCATCGACCGGCAGGCGCGGTCGGTTTTCCTGGACGGCAGCGAACTGCGCCTGACACGCAGGGAGTTCGATCTGCTGGCCTATCTCGCCGAGCGCGCGGACCGGGTGGTGCCGCGCCGCCGCGTCCTGGCGGACGTGTGGCGGCGGTCCTACGTCGAGGAGCAGACCCTGGACGTGCACGTGTCCTCCCTGCGCCGCAAGCTCGGCGAGCGGGCGAGCCGGCCGCGTTATCTGCACACCGTGCGGGGCGTGGGCATCAAACTGGTGACGCCGCGATGAGGCGGACGCTGGCCGGCGTCTCGCTGGCCGTCACCTCCATGGTCGCGCTGTCCTTCCTGATCCCCCTGGCCCTGCTGGTCAAGTCCGAGGTGAGGTCCCGGGCGATCACGGTGGCCGAGCAGCGGGCGGCGGCACTGGCACCCGTACTGGCCCTGACCACCCGCCCGGACGAGGTGCGGCAGGCCGTGGCCGAGGTCGACGACACCGGCCGGCTGGGCGTCCACCTGCCCGGCGGGCGCCTGGTGGGCGCCTCGTACGCGCCCGCCGACGCCTGGCGGCGGGCGGCCCGGCAGCAGCGGACCTCCGCCCGGGACACCGAGGAGGGCTGGGTCCATCTGCAGCCGGTGGTGCTGGCCAGGGACCGGGTGGCGGTGGTCGAGTCCTTCGTGCCGCGCGCCGAGTTCGAGCGCGGCGTGGGCTCGTCCTGGCTGGTGATGTCGGCGCTGGCGCTGGCCCTGGTGGCGGGGTCGGTGCTGGTCGCCGACCGGCTGGGGGCGCGGGTGGTGCGCGCCTCCCGGGACCTCTCGCGCGCCGCCAACGCCCTGGGCGAGGGGGATCTCGGCAGAAGGCTGGAGCCCAAGGGCCCTCCCGAACTGCAGGAGGCCGGCGCCGCGTTCAACACCATGGCCGACCGCGTCGTCGAACTGCTGGCGATGGAGCGCGAGCTGGTGGCCGACCTCTCGCACCGCCTCAGGACTCCGCTGACGGCGCTGCACCTGGAGTCCGAGCGCATCGCCTCCGGCCTGCGGCGGGAGGACGCCGACCGGCTGGAGGCGGCCGTCACCCATCTGGAGGAGGAGCTGGACTCCATCATCAAGGCGGCCCGCACGCCTCTGGCGGCGGCCTCGTTCGCCCCGGACCCACCGGGGCCGGAGGTCTTGTGCGAGGCGGCGCGCGTGGTGTCGGCGCGCACCGACTTCTGGTCGGTCCTGGCCGCGCAGCAGGGCCGGGAGTGCGCGGTGACCGTGACGGACGAGCCCACCCCCGTGACGCTGCCGGAGGAGGACCTGGCCGCGGCCGTCGACGCCCTGGTCGGCAACGTCTTCCGGCACACCCCGGAGGGCACGGCCCTGGCGGTGGGCGTGCACCGCACGGCGCACGCGGTGGTGGTGACCGTGGACGACGCCGGCCCCGGTATCCCCGACCCCGAGCGGGCGCTGGCCCGGGGCGCGAGCGTCGGCGGCTCCACCGGCCTGGGCCTGGACATAGCACACCGGGCCGCCGACGCCGGGCGCGGCCGGCTGGAGGTCGGC
>NZ_JBXUOY010000027.1:0-31782 GCF_057196705.1 Streptomyces sp. ATLC9
GGCGGGGCCGGTGCCGCGGGTGTCACCGGCCCCGCCCGGTACCGCCGCCCGGCGGCCACCCGCCCTCCCACCGGAGGCTTCCGGTGGATTTCCGCGGTGTCGCGGAGCTTGGCACGGAGATCCATCGGAGAACCCCTAACCGCGGAAACCGAGAACGGTGGTGAACTCCTCCACGCCGTCGGCGAAGCCGGTGCCGACCAGCGTGGTGGCGGGCTCCCTGCGCCCGAAGCCGGCGGAGTACCAGCCGAGCGGCGGGTCGCTCTCGCCGCGGTGCGCCCGCCAGCGCAGCTGCCCGGGCAGGTCGAGCGACGCGGAGCGGTCCTCGCCGTCCCGGGCCCAGGTGAGCCGCGCCCGGTTCCCCGCCAGCTCCGCGGCGATCGCCGGGCCGAGGTGGAACGCCAGGCGCACCGCCCGGCGCGGGCCCCGCACCTCGTCGACCACCTTCAGCTCCCGGCTCGCGGCCGTCAGCTCCACCCGGCGGCGGTGCACGGAGCGCCGGTAACCGTCGTGCTCGGCGCACCAGTGGGCCGTCCCCCCGTGGGAGGCGCCAGAGGCGTCCACGGCCAGGACGCGGCTGCGGGCATGCCGGGTCCACAGGAACGGGCCGCCGGAGACGGACTGGTCGACGCCGTCCAGCTGCAGGGTGTTGTGGCCGAGGGTCGACCGGAAGTACTGCCGCCACTCGGGCTGCCCGTGGTAGCAGAAGGTCCCCGGGTCGGCTAGCACGTCGACCCCGTCGTGCCGGACCTCCACGGACAGCGCGTCCGCGTGGGCGTGTGCGGCGATGGACAGGAACCCGTGCGGACCACCGTCGCAGCGGCACCAGATCCCCTCCGGGCCGCGCAGGATGGTGAGCCCCGCGTCGGCGAAGTGGGCCGGCCGGCTCGCCGGGCGCGACACGGCCGGTGCGGTGGGCCGGACGAGCGCGGCCAGCAGCGGGGTGCGCACATCGGTCCCGGTCACCGCCGGCCACCAGGCGAGCCGGCCGAACACCGCCTCCCCGGTGGCCAGCAGGGAGGCCCAGCGGTCGGTGCCCGCGCCGTCCACGACCAGGCCGTGCCCGTCGTCCGCGTCGCCCTGGCGCGGCGGCCGCAGCCGGTCGTCCACAACGGCCGCGAGCGCGTCGGTCATCCGCAGCAGTACCAGCCGGACCGACGCGGGGACCGGTACGCCGGCCGCGTCCGCCTCGGCCACCGCGGCCAGGCCGAGCTCCAGCACCAGCCCGTGGTACTCGGTCGCCAGTTCGCGGTTGAGGCCGGATCCGAAGGTGTTGCTCCGCAGATGGCGCTCCAGCGACCGCAGCGCCTCGGCCCGCCAGCGCTCCGAGGAGGGGAACCACCCGAACGCGCAGGCCGCGGCTGCCTGCCCGGCGGCCTCGGCGATGACGTGGTTGTTCGCCGAGGACCCCCGGCTGGGGAAGGCGGCCAGCCAGCGCTGGTGGTGCCAGATCTGGTCCAGTGCCACCGGGTTGCCCTCGAACAGCCCGGCCGCCCCGGGCCAGCCGTCGAGCAGCCGGCGGATCCACACCCAGGACAGCAGTCGGATCCCCAGCTCGATGCCACTGGTCCAGTGCACTCCGCGCAGCGGCGCGTTGGCCGCCCACCACGACCGCAGGTGTCCGGCCACCCGCTGGGCGTACCGCTCGTCCCCGGTGACCGCGTAGGCGGCGGCGAGCACGGTGAGGTACTGGTGCCGGGACGGCTCCCAGATCTGCTTGATGTCCCCGACCACGTCCTCGTTCCGGTAGGGGACGTCGAAGGCGTAGTCCTGCGGGGCCCGGCGACCGGTCTTCGGGTCGTACCACCAGTCCGGGTCGGCCAGGTCGTCGCGGACCACCCCGAAGAACTCCGTGTGCCCGGCCATCAGCCGGTCCGCCTCGGCGACGAGGCGCTTGGCGGCGTCCGGAGGCACCGCGTCGATCGTCCCCTCGGGCAGGACCGCGGTGAACCGGGCGCCGGTCACGCGCGGGCGGTCCGGACGCGCCGACCGCCACCGCCGCCTGCGCACCGCGTCGCCCACCCGGCCGCCGACCTCCCGCGGACCCATCCGGGACAGCCGCCGCAGGTACCAGCCCGCACTCCCCGCGCTCCCGGTCATCGCGCCCCCGTCAGCGTCACCGGCGCGCCCTGGGCCAGGCTGGTCCGCACGGCGAGGGTGGCGGCCGTGGTGGCGACCAGGGAACGAAGCGGCACCGGCATGGGGCCGCCGGTCCGCACGGCCCTGAGGAACGCGTCCAGCTCGGCGCGCTGGCCCTTGTCCCGGGCCTTCGGCAGCCGGGAGCTGACCCACCGCCTGCGTCCGTACACCGAGGCGCGGACGAAGTCGTCGAGCCGCAGCGCGCGGCCGTCCGCGACCAGGTCCACGGTCTCCTTGGGGAAGGAGGCCGGGCCGGTGGTGACGTAGCCGATGGTGGCGGTGGACCCGCCCGGGTAGCACAGCACGACCTGGAGGTCCTCGCCGCCGGGTGCGGCGGTCGCGTACACCGAGACCGGGTCGGCTCCCAGCAGCCAGCTCGCCGTGTCGACGAAGTGCCCGCCCTCGCCGGTGAACCGGGAGCCCTCGGCGTCCTGCCGGAGGTACCAGCTGCCGTGCTCCAGCCGGCCCGCGTTGACCAGGTAGCGCAGGCTCGCGGGGCCGTTCCGGGCGCCGAATCGCTGCCGGGCCTCCCGCAGCAGCGGCGCGAAGCGGCGGTTGAAGCCCACCTGCAGCCGGTCGTTGCCGGACTCCTCCACCGCCGCGACCACGTCGGACAGCTCCTCCTCGGTGAGCGCCAGCGGTTTCTCCACGAACACCGCCTTGCCTGCCAGCAGCGCCTTCCGGGTCAGCGCGGCGTGCGAGCTGTGGCGGGTGACCACGAACACCGCGTCGACGGCCGGGTCGCCGAGCACGGCGTCCAGATCGGTGGTCGCCGCCTCGAAGCCGAACTTCCGCTTCGCGTTGGCGGCGGACAGTGCCGTCGTGGTGACCACCGTGGACAACACGGCGTCGTCGCGCTGCGCCAGGTGCGGCAGCAGCATCGACGTCGCGTAGGCACCCGCGCCGACGAACGCCAGCCGCACCGACGTCCTGACCCGCCGGGCCGGTGCGGGCCCTTCGCCGCCGCGTACCTCGGGCACGGCCACCGCCGGGGCCGGGACCTTCTCCGCGTCCCGCGCGCGCTCGGGACGCTCCGCGCCGCCGGGGTAGCGGAACAGCACGGCCACGGCCTTCAGGGCGCCCTCCTCCAGACTCCGGTAGGTCTCGACGGCGTCGTCGAAGTCGGCCGTGTGGGAGACCAGGGGCTCCACGTCGACGCGGCCCCGGGCGAGGAGATCGAGGAAGCACGCCAGGTTGCGGCGCTCGGTCCAGCGCACGTAACCGATCGGGTAGTCCCGCCCCTCCAGCTCGTACTCCGGGTCGTAGCGCCCGGGTCCGTAACTGCGGGAGAAGCGGACATCGAGCTCCTTCTCGTAGTACGCGTTCCACGGCAGGTCCAGGCGGCACTTGCCGATGTCGACCACCCGGCCCCGGTCCCGGCTCAGCCGGGCGGCCAGCTCGACGGGCTGGTTGCTGCCGCCGCCGGCGGCCAGGTACACCTGGTCCACGCCCAGACCGCCGGTGAGCTCGGCGGCGGCGGTCTCCACGGCCGCGGAGCCGGGGCCGCCGCAGGCCGCCGCGCCCAGGCGTTCGGCCAGCTCGCAGCGCGCCGGGTCGGGATCGGCCCCGACGACGCGCACCCCCGAGGCGGTCAGCAACTGCACCACCAGCTGCCCGATCAGCCCCAGGCCGATGACCAGCGCCACGTCGCCGAGCTGCGGCTCACCGCGGCGCACGCCCTGCAGCGCGATCGACCCGACGGTGCCGAAGGCCGCGTAGCGCGGCGCGAGCCCGTCCGGCACCCGGGCGTAGAGGTTCTTCGGCACCCAGTTCAGTTCGGCGTGCAGCGCGTGCTCGTTGCCGGCGCAGGCCACGAGATCACCGACCGACACATCGTCGATCCCGCCGCCGACCTGCTCGACCACTCCGCACAGCGAGTAGCCCAGCGGCGTGTAGGAGTCCAGTTTGCCCATCACCTTGCGGTAGGTGGCGGGCACCCCGTTGGTGGCCACGCTCTGCACGACCCTGGCCACCTGGTCCGGCCGGGAGCGGGCCTTGCCCAGCATCGACATGCCCGCCTCGGACACCTTCATGAGCTCGGTCCCGGTGGAGATCAGCGAGTAGGCGCTGCGGACCAGCACACCGCCCGGCTTGCACCCCGGCACCGGCACGTCGAGCAGCGCCAGCTCGCCGTTCTTGTAGTTCTGCACGACCTGTTTCACCCGAAGTCCTCTTGTTCTCTATGCCGTTTGTCTCTATGCCGTCAGGGGAGAGTCCAGGCCGGACCCGGAGGTCGCGCCGCGGTACCAGTACTCGAGGGTCAGCACGTGCCACAGATGCTTGGAGAAGTCCCGGTGCCCGGCGGCGTCCTCGGCGACCAGCCGCGCCAGCGCGTCGCGGCGCAGGAACCCGGAACGGACGAGCGCGCCGTCGTTGACCACCTCGCGCACCAGCGGTGCCAGATCCCGGCTCATCCAGGCGCGCAGCGGGGCGCTGAACAGGCCCTTGGGCCGGTACACGATCTCCCGGGGCAGGACGGAGCCGGCCGCCTCCTTGAGGACGGCCTTGCCCTGCCGTCCGACGATCTTGGCATCGCCGGGCACGGCGAAAGCCGCCCTGACCACATCGACGTCCACGAAGGGCACCCGCACCTCGGTCGACGCGGCCATGCTCGACCGGTCGGTGTAGGCGAGGTTCAGGCCCGGCAGGAACATCCGGGCGTCGCCCAGGCACATGCGGTTGACGAAGTCGTCGAGGTCGTTGTCCCGGTAGACGTCCGCGTGCTCGCCCAGCACGTCGTCGACCGCCCCGGCCAGGTCCGGATCGACCAGGGCGAGCAGCTCCTCCCGGTCGTACATGGTGTAGCTGCGCCGGAACGCGGTCTCCTCCGGCAGATCGGCGAAGGAGAGGAACCGCTTCGCGAAGCGCACCGACCGGTACCCCCGGCGGGCCGTGGCGACCGGCAGTCGTTCCACGGCCGCGGACAGGCCGCGCCGCAGGGGCCGCGGGACGCGCTGGTAGCGCAGCGCGAGCAGGTTGGCCAGGTGCTTGCGGTAACCGGCGAACAGTTCGTCGGCGCCCATGCCCGAGAGCATCACCTTGACCCCGGCCTCCCGGGCGGCCGAGCAGATCAGGAAGGTGTTGATCGCGGCGGGGTCGCCGATCGGCTCGTCCAGGTGGTACGTCATCCGCGGCAGCAGGTCGAGCACGTCCGGGGCGATCTCGATCTCGTGCAGGTCGACGCCGAACCGCTCGGCCACCTGCCGGGCATAGCGCAGGTCGTCCGGCATCGCCTCGAACCTGGCGTCCTCGGCGCGGAACCCGATCGTGTAAGCGGAGATCCCGGGCCGCTCCCGGGCCGCCAGCGCGGTCAGGTAGCTGGAGTCCAGCCCGCCGGAGAGGAAGGTCGCCACGGGGACGTCGGAGATCAGGTGACGCCGGGTCGACTCCTCGACGACGGCGGCGACATCCGGCTGCTCGCCGGCCCGGGCCCGCTCCCCGGCCTCGGCGGCGACCTCCTCCAGACGCCAGTACCGGCCGCGCTCCACCCGGCCGTCGGGCCGGCACCTCAGCCAGCTCCCCGGCGGCAGCTTCTCCGCGTCCCGGAACGCGCACCGCGAGTCCGGCACCCAGTAGTACAGCAGCGAGGCCACCAGCGCCGCATGGTCCACCTCCAGCGACCCGCCGGTCACGGCGGCGAGCGCCTTGAGTTCGGAGGCGAACACCAGGCCCCCGCCGCGCCGGAGCAGGAACAGCGGCTTGATCCCGAGCTGGTCGCGGGCGAGCACCAGATCGCCGGTCCGCTCGTCGAAGACCCCGAAGGCGAACATGCCGCGCAGCCGGGGCAGGCAGTCCGTGCCCCAGCGCCGCCATGCCTCCAGCAGCACCTCGGTGTCGGAGGTGCCGCGGAAGCGCACCCCGGCGGCGGCCAGTTCGGCACGGAGTTCGGGCGCGTTGTACAGCTCGCCGTTGTACGTCAGGACGAGGCCGCCCGAGGCCATCGGCTGGGCGCCGGTCCCGGACAGGTCGACGATGGCCAGCCGGCGGTGCCCGAGGTGCACTTCGCCGTCACCGGCGCGATGGCTGTACCTGCCCGTCCCGTCCGGACCGCGGTGGGCGAGGGTGTCGGTGAGCCGGTCGGCCACCGCCTTCCCCTCCGGCCACCGGTAAGTGCCTGCGATACCACACATGTCCTACCGCGCCTCCTGGTCGTCGTCCGGGACCCGTGCCGTCCGCATCATCGGCAGCCGCTCCGTGCGCGGCGCGGCGTGCGGCCCGTTCCACAGCGTGCCGTCGGTCCGGTCACGCGGATCGGGATCGATCAGCACCACACCGATCACCGCGATGCGCTGGTCCGCGAGCTGCCGTGCCACGGTGTGCAGCCATGCGGCGCTGCCGTATCCAGCGCGCACGACGAGCACGGTCCGCGTGCCGAGGTACCGCAGATCGGTCCAGGCCGCGCCCGGCGCCACCGAGCCGACGCCGAGCCGGCGCCCCCGGTGCGACGAGGCCGCGGCACGCTCACCGTCGATCACGGCCGGGTCCCCGGGTTTCGGATGGTGATCGGAGAGCCGCCGGCCGGGCAGGCCGTCGACGACGACCGTCGGCCCCTCCTCGGTCAGTGCTCCGGCAAGATCCAGCGCGATCATGCGCGCGTTGCGCGCGGCGCCGAGTTCCAGCAGTGAAACCGGCTCCGTGGAGTCGCGCACGGCGCGGGCCAGGGACGCGGTGAGCCGTTCCTGTTCCGTCTTGTTCCACCTGTGCCGCCATGGGGCGACCGGCCGGCGGGGCAGCTCCGCGATGACCGAGGCACCGAGGTTCGCCGCGATCTCCCCGCGCAGCACGGGGCGGTCCGCCGTCACCGCGCAGACCGCGGCCACCGCGAGTCCGAGGGCGAGTCCGAGAGTGGATCCGAGCGCCGCGTTGGTCGCGGCGGTCCTGGGCAGGGAGTGCCGCACCGCGTGCGGTGCGTCCACGATCTGCGTGCCGGCGATGAGCCGGGGCGTACCGACGCGCGCCTGCGCGGCGCGCTCACCGAAATCGGATATCTGCGAGGCGAGTTCGGCCCGACGGGCGAAGAGCGACTCCCTGTACGCCGACGCCTCCGGCCCGCTCTGCGACGGTCCTTCCCCGATCTCCTCGTTGACCTGTGCGAGCTCGTCGCGTAACCGGTCACGCTGGTCGAGCAGGCCTTCGGCCTCGGCGTCCGCCGCTTCCCGTATCCGCCTCGTGTGGTCCGCGATGAACGCGTCGGCCAGTGCCCCGGCGCGGGCCACCGCTTCCGCGTCGCTACCGCCGGTCGCGTTGATCTGCAGCAGGTTGTTGGTCAAGCCGGTGCCCCAGTACTCCCGCATGAAGTCCTCCGGTTTCCTCGAGGACTCCAGGGACCGCAGGGCTTCGCCGGCGATCCGTGTGGTCTGCAGCAGAGCGGCGTCGGTGCGAATCAGCGTTCCGGGGTCGTTCGGCTGGTCTCCCTGGTGCGCGACCAGCACCTTGGTCACCGCGGTCGGCGGCGGTGGCAGCAGGACCGCGACCGCCACGCCGAGGAGTAGACCCAGAAGCGCCATGGAGCACCACAGACGGCGCCTCCTGCGTACTGCGGCCACCAGCGTCTGCAGGTCCAGCAGCGGAGCGGCGGCCGAGGGATCCGACGCCGTGCTCATTGTCACCCCGGCCTTCCCTCCGCGTCGTCGCCGACCGCGGGCGCGGCTGTGCCGTTCTTCCGGGAGCGGTCCGTGGACCGCTCCGTGCGGACCCGGCACGGTGTGTCGTGGAGGGCGGCGAGGACGGTGCCGACAACCTCGTACCGGGCGTCCGCGCACGCCTCGGCGATGCCGGCGAGTTCCGGAGCGGTCAGGCTGCCCGCGCTGAGCACGACCAGGGCACCGGACTCGGTGGCGCGGTCAGGGAGCACCGGCCGGGACACCGAGACCTCCAGGACCCGTAGCAGCGGGTCGTTCCCGGCCTCGGCGGCGAGTTGCCCGGCGGCCCGGAAGGCGATCTCGTCGCCTTCCGGTACAACGACCAGTAGCCGCCGGGGGGCCGACAGCCGGTCCCGGAGACGCGAACACACCCGCTGGAAGAGGATCCCCCGGTCGGCCTCGTCGCCGGATGTCCGGGAGGCGGACACGTCCCACCGGATGTCCAGGCCCAGCGCTCGGCGGATCCGGGCCCGCGTTCCACGCCTTCCCGACCGGCGTACGTGTGGCTCACCGGACACGCCGACGGTGCCCAGCGGCACTGAGCCCAACGCCGCAGCGACCTCTCCCTCGGTGCGCGGCCGGCGGCTCGTCCGTGCCACGACGGCGAGGTGGCCGACGATCACCGTCAGGAGGAACAGCAGTGCTCCGGCGACGACGAACTGCGTCCGCGTCGGCGGGACCGCGCCGGCCGGCGGGCCGGCCGGCCCCATGACGACCACGTCGGCCTTGCCGGCGGACGTACCGGCCCGATCCAGCCTGTCGACGGCCTTCTGCAGGGCGGTGCGCAGCTTCACGAGCTCTGTTCGGGTCTGCACGCTTTCCACGGTCTGTCCGCGGCCGGCCGCATCGGCCAGCTCTGTGATACGGCGGCTGGCGCGTACCACCGTCTCCCGGAGCGTCTCGGGCTGTGCCCCCGCTTCGGTGTCGGAGCCGTCGCCGGTGATCCGCGCGGTGAACGCGACGTACTCCCGGACCACCCGGTCGGAGAGTCGCTGTGCGCGCTCGGGGGTGTCGGCCGTGCCCAAGATCTCGATGACGTTGCCGTCGGTGACCTTGGCACTCACCCGCTCCCGCAGCTCGCCGTCGCTCACCGCGGTCCAGCCGAGCGAGGCGGCCGCGCGGTCGAGCACCACCGAGCTGGTCGCGATCTCCGTCTGGGTCAGCAGCTCGCGTTCCCCCCACGCTCCCGGCAGCAGCACCGATGCCGATGCCGTGTACCGCGGCGGAAACAGCAGGGAGGTCCCGTAGCCGACCAGAGCGCCCGTCACGGCGAGGACGGCGAGGAGCCGCCAGCGCAGGCGGACGATCCGCCAGACCGTGGCCAGGCGTATGACGTCGTCGTTCAACGGCGCGGCCTCCTCCCGGCCCGGCGCGGGCCATCCGTCGGGACCGGAACGCGGCCGCGGCAGGCGGCGGCGTAGGCGGCGAGCAGCGACGCCTGGGAGTTCCGCCAGGAGAGCGGTCCGCTGATCCGCTCCCGGCCGATCTCACCCATCCGGGCCCGCTTCCCGGGATCGTCCAGCAGTCGCGCGATGAGCCCGGCGAACTCGGCCTCGTCGTTGGCGGACGCGTAGACGGCGGCGTCACCGGCGGAGACGCGCGCCTCCTTCAGGTCGAACGAGACGATCGGCCGGCCCATCACCATGTACTCCAGGACCTTGTTCATGGTCGACACGTCGTTGAGCGGATTGCGAGGGTCGGGGGAGAGGCACACGTCCGCGGTGGACAGGTAGCGCACCAGGTCGGCGTCCGGGACGCGCCCGGTGAACTGCACCTGCTCCGAGAGCCCGAGCCGCCGGGACAGCTCCACCATCGCGTCGAAGGTGTCGCCGCCGCCGACGAACACCGCATGCCAGTCGGTCCGCCCGATCTCGTCCCGGAGCTTCGCCAGGGCCCGCAAGGCGTAGTCGACACCGTCCTGCGGGCCCATGACGCCGAGGTAGCACAGCAGATGGGGCTTGCCGCGCTTCAGCTCCGGCTCGGGCGGTACGGGACGGAAGCGGTCGGTGTCGGGCGCGCTGCGCACCACGAAGACGTCCTTCGGCAGCCGGCCGCCACGGCGCACCGCGACGTCCCGGTAGCTCTCGTTCGTGGCGAGCACCACGTCCGCGGCCCGGTAGGTGAGCCGTTCCAGCGCGCACACGGCGCGGTAGAGCAGGTCCTCGCCGCGGTCGAACCGGGAGAGGTACAGCTCGGGCACCAGGTCGTGCTGGTCGAAGACGAACCGCGCTCCGCGCCGCTTCAGCCACACCCCCGGCAGGAACAGCAGGTCGGGCGGGTTGCAGGCGTGGACCACGTCGACCGGACCGACCTTCCGGGCCAGCCGGAACGTGTGCCACAGCGCAGATCCGTACTCCCGCAGGTAGCCGGCCGGGCCTTTGGTGGCCGCGCGCAGCGGGTAGCGGTGGATCCGCACCCCGTCGATCTCCGTTTCCGGCTCCGTGTCCCGCTTGCTCCCCCGGGGACAGATGACGTGCACCTCCCAGCCCGCGTCGCGCAGCGTCGTGCACTCCTGCCACACCCGGCGGTCGAACGGCACCGACAGGTTCTCCACCAGGACCAGCGCGCGCCGGCCCGGCCGGCCGCCGGCCGTGTCGTCGGACGATGTGTCACCAAGCAAGGCCCACGTACCCCGGTTCGGCCCGGCGCGCCTCGGCGTCGGGAAGGCGGACGAGATCGACTACCAGCGGGGCGCCGCCGTGAGGCAGGGCCGACAGCACTTCCGGATCCCTGGTCCCGACCACACACACCTCGGCGTGCTCGAGTACCTCGTCGACGGAATCCACGAGTAACTGGGCGAGGTGCGGCAGCCGGTCCTCGATGTACTCGCGGTTCGCGCCGAGCAACCGGGACAGGCTCACGTTGGCGTCGTAGATCCGCAGGTCGTAGCCCTTGCCGAAGAGCCTCTCGGCCAGTTCGACGAGCGGGCTCTCGCGCAGGTCGTCGGTACCGGGTTTGAAGGACAGCCCGAACAGGCCCGCCCGGCGCTTGCCGGTGCGCTCGACCAGATCCACCGCGCGCTGCAGGTGGTCGGAGTTGGAGGGCAGCACATGGGAGAGGATGGGCACCGAGACATCGGCCCGCCGCGCCGCGTGGACCAGGCTGCGCAGGTCCTTGGGCAGGCAGGAGCCGCCGAAGGCGAAGCCGGGCCGCAGGTAGGCGGGGCTGATGTTCAGTTTGCGGTCGGCCAGGAACACGTCCATCACCTGGTGCGAGTCCACCCCGAGTGCCTGGCACACCGCGCCCAGCTCGTTCGCGAAACCGATCTTGAGGCCGTGGAAGGCGTTGTCCGCGTACTTGACCGCCTCGGCCGTCGGGACCGGCACCCGGAACACCTCGCCGGGCAGGCCGTCGTACAGCGCCGCCACCACATCGCCACTGGCCGGATCGAGCTCGCCGATGACGGTCTTGGGCGGGTCGAAGAAGTCCCGCACGCTCGTGCCCTCGCGCAGGAACTCCGGGTTGACCGCGACCCCGACGTCCACCCCGGCGGTGCCGCCGACGTGCTTCTCCAGGATCGGCACCAGCAGGTTCAGGCAGGTGCCCGGGAGCATGGTGCTGCGGAACACGACGGTGTGCCGCCCGCCCCGCCCGCCCCGCTCGGCCAGCGCGGCGCCGATCTGCTCGGTGACCCGTTCCAGGTACGTGGTGCACAGACTGCCGTTGGCCTCCGACGGTGTGCCCACACAGACCAGCGACACCTCACTGTCCGCGATCGCCTCGCGGACGTCATCGGTGGCGCGTAACGCCCCGCTCCGCACGACCTCGGCGACGAGCTCGCCGATGCGCTCCTCGACCACGGGGGCCCTGCCGTCGTTGACCAGGCCGACCTTCACCCGGTTCACGTCCACCCCGACGACCCGGTGGCCCATGCCGGCCAGGCACGCGGCCGACACGCAGCCCACGTAGCCGAGCCCGAAAACGCTGACCTTCACGATTCGTTCCCCTCCTCAGGCAGGCCCTCCCGGCCTGCGGTCCGCGCGCCGACGGGACCTTCGGGTCCCGGCCCCCCGCGCATCAATAGGCCCCCTGGCCGTGGATCACCGCACGCAGCGTCTTCCACAGGATCACCGTGTCCAGAGCGAGCGACCAGTCCTCCACGTACCGCAGGTCCAGCCGGACCGTCTCCTCCCACGACAGGTCGCTGCGTCCGCTGATCTGCCACAGGCCGGTGAGCCCGGGCTTGACCAGCAGCCGCCGCCGGATGTCCGGTCCGTACGCGGCGGACTCCTCCGGTAACGGAGGCCGCGGACCGACGAGCGACATCGACCCGGTGAGTACGTTGAGGAGCTGCGGGAGCTCGTCGATCGAGTACCGGCGCAGCACCGCCCCCACCCGGGTCACCCGCGGATCCCGGCGGAGTTTGAACAGCAGACCGGCGCCCTCGTTGCGGTCGGCCAGCTCGGCACGTGCCCTGTCGGCCCCGGCGACCATGGTGCGGAACTTGACGATGGTGAACTCGTGGCCGTCCTTGCCGACCCTGCGCTGGCAGTAGAACGCCCCGCCCCGGCTGTCCAGCGTCACGAGTGCCCCGACGACCACCATCAGCGGAGCGAACAACAGCAGGAGGACCGCCGCGCCCACCCGGTCGACAACCTCCTTCACCACTCGGCGGCCCCCGGTGAAGGCGGGCATGCTGACCCGCAGCAGGGGGATCCCGAGCACCGCGTCTATGTGCAGCCGCGGGCCGGCCACCTCCATCAGCACGGGGGCCACGACCATCTCGGCGTCGCTGCCCTCGAGGTTCCAGGCCAGCCGCTGGAGCCGGTCCGGCGACCAGTGAGGGTCCGGTGTGATCGCGACGACACGGTAGCCGTCGCGGCGTATGTGGCCCGCGACGTCCGTCAGCCGGCCGACGACCGGAACTCCTTCCAGACGGTCGCCGTCCGGTCCGAGGCCGTCCGGTGTGCACACCGCGTCCACCCGCCAGCCCAGGTGCGGGAACTTGCGGGTGCGGGTGATCAGGTCGCGCACGGTGTCCGGGCTCCCGGCCGCGAGCACCGGTCGCAGGCAGCGACCCTCCTTCCGCTCCTTGTGCAGCCAGAGGCGCAGCAGGTACCGCGCGGTCATGGTGATGAGTGCGATCGCGGGAATCGCGACGAAGATCCAGAGTTTGATGTTGCGCGAGGTGAGGGCTATCCCGCCGAGCGCCAGCACGACGGTCGCCGTGAACAGCGAGCGCCCGAGCCGGCGGAACTCCTCGGCGCCCTGGCCGAGCACGGCCGGAGCCCACGACCGGTTCGCCGCAAGCGCCCCCAGTACCAGCAGCTCGGTGCCGAAGGCGAGTATTCCCCACTTCTCGTGCCAGTCGGCCGCGTCCCGGACCCCGAAGAAGTTGCCGATCGCCGCCACCACGAAAGCGGTGGTAACCGTATCGCTGATGATCACGGTACGGCGGTACCGCTGCTCCCAGCCGACCGCAGGCCGGCCGACGACTCCGTTCGCCAGACGCCCGTGCGCTGACGGAGACGAGCTGGCCAATCCCCCTTGTCGCACAGAACCCCCCAAGGTCCAGTGGTTCGACGTGTTCGCCTAACGCTGTTCCTCCCCGCGGGAGACTCCGCCCCCGCGCACGACGTCCCGGCTGCTCGGAGTCGCTCGAACACTCCGTTCCGGCGGCAGCGGACTCGCATGCCCTGCCGGACCCCCGAGATGTGCGCGGACCCGCCGAAACCCCGGACGCTCCCCGCGCCCGAGCCCCCTGCAGCTCGAGAATTGATCATCCCCATGCCCGGTGCTGGGGAATGCTGCTGCCGGACCTCCGCAGCACCGACCCCCATAGATCATCTTGCTCGCTTCACACCCGGACAGCTGAAGCATGGTCAATCTAGCCCATCGGGACTGTTGTGGAGAGAGGGTGTGTGTTTTTTGTGCTTGAGCTTAAAAGAGGATCGAATCTGTCGATCGATGACTTTCTGTGCTCACTTCAACGTCGCTGTTTGATCGTTTTCTGATCGCGAATTTACCGATGATCTTGCGGTCGTATTCGTCGCCGCCGGGTACGGCCACAGGGGTTGCGAAGCCGGACCGAAGTGCCGGTCTCGGTCTTCCGCGGGTCGGCGGACGGCTCGAACCGGCCCCGGCTGCCACCGGCTCTGATGTGCCTATCGGCTCCCGGGCCGGATGTCGCCCGACCGTGGACGCGCTTGGCCCGACCACCGCCGCGGCGGTGTGCCGCGAAGGCTCACCGGGCCCCTCGGTCTCGCGGTCGCCGCCCGAAGCCTCGGTACTCCAGCAGGCAAAAATGAAAACGATAACCGTTAATCTCTTCGGGGTCATGCTCATGCTGCGCTGTGCGAAGGGTGGGCCGTGGGACATCTCTTGATGATCGAGAGCTGGGTCGGATCGATGAGCCGACTGCTGCCGCGTGCCATCGGGGAAGAGGGGCACCGGTTCACGTTTGAGGCTCGACGACGTGTCGGCCGGCTGCGCGGGGCGGGCGGTGCTGACCGGTGAGGCGCTCGGGCGCGTCTGGGGACTTCCCCGGCCGGCCTGCCCTCATGCGGCGCAAGAGCGGGCAGGTGCTCAACCCGGCCGGGGGTGAGGCTCCTGGGCGGACCCCGCCGAGGCCTTCCGGCCCGGCCGCTCCGGTGGCCGGGGTGCGGGCCGTCAGGCTGTCCGCTCATCCAGGCACTTTCGGCACCGTCCTTCGAAGACGAGCATGTGGCGTACGTCGGCGAATCCGTACCGCCGCTGCGTCGCCGCCAGCCACTCCTCGAATTCCCGGCAGGGGACCGGCACGTTGTACCCGCAACCGCGGCAGACCAGGTAGTGCCGGTGCTCGGTGGTGTCCCTGTAGCGGTAGGCCTTCCCCCCGCTGCCGTCGCGCACGACATCGACCAGGCCGAGGCGTTCCAGGGCGGCGAGTGCCCGGTACACGGTGCTCAGGCTGACCGGGTCCCCCTGGCGCTGGAGGCGCCGGTGGATCTGCCGGGCGCCGGCGAACACCTCCAGTCCTTCGAGTAATCGCAGGACCGTCGCCTGTCGTCGGCGGGTTCCGGGGAGCGGGGACCACCGGTCGGGGGCCCGGAGGGCGTCGTCCGCCAGGGCGTCGTCCGCCAGGGCGTCCCGGTGTGTTCGAGCGGTGGGCCGCCTCTCGGGTGCCCGTGCGGACGCCGTGCGCGCCGACGGGGCGGCCCCGCCGCAGGAAGGGGGCGGGGCTTGCTCCTTCCGTGCCCGCGGCCCTCCCTGGGGCCGCTGTGTCGCACGGAACTCCTGTGGTGCACGGGATGCGGGTCCTTCCCCGGGTGCGAGGAAACCCGTCGGTGACGCGGCGTCACTGGCCATGGTGACACTCTATGGGAAACGGTTTTCGTTTTCCTGCTGTCTCGTCCTCCAGGGGGCCGTCGGGTGTTCCGGCCGATTCGGCGGATCCGTGCCACCGCCGGATCGGCCGCCGCTCGCTCGCCGTACCGGTGCGGGAGGGGGTGCTCACCCGCACCGGCGACGGCCGCTTCACCGGCCCGGCGATCGGACGGTGAGGCACTGGACAGGGCGGCGCCGTGGCTGCACCACCGACCGGCCCGGAGTCCTCACGCCGCAGGCAGCGGCCGCGGGTGGTCGTGTTCGCAGGCGTCCTCGATGCCGTAGGTGTCCCACGCGGGGAACGGATCGTGGGACGGAGCCGCCTCGCCGTCGGCCAGCAGGCACGAGGACAGGGCGGTCCGGAGGGGGTTCGGTCGCAGGCCGGTGCCGATGAACACCAGTTCCTGCCCCTGGCCGTCTCCTGTCTCGCGGGCCCCGGATGGCTCGAAGCGGGCGACGGAGCCGGCCTGGGACCACAGTCCGGTCGCATGCGGGCGTGAGGCCAGGTGGAAGAAGCCCTTGGAGCGCAGGACCTGTCCGAACTCCCCGCTGCCGAGGCGCTCGGTCACGAAGGACCACAGCCTCTCGGGGTGGAAGGGCCTGGTGGAGTGGAAGACGGTGGAGGAGATGCCGTACTCCTCGGTCTCCGGTATGTGGCCGCCGTTGAGCTCCATCACCCAGCCCGGTGCCTGCTGCGCTTTCTCCAGGTCGAACAGCCCGGTGCCCAGGACCTCACCGAGGTCCACCCGCCCGTGGGTGGCGGGCACGATGCGGGCGGCAGGGTTGAGCCGGGTGAGCGCGGCCCGTAGCCGGTCGGCGTCCCCGGCGCCGACGAGGTCGAGCTTGTTGAGCACGATCACGTCGGCGAACTCGATCTGGTCCATCAGCAGGTCGCTGACGGTGCGCTCGTCGTCCTCGTACTGGTCCAGGCCCCGCTCGGCGAGCCCGTCCCCGGCGGTCAGTTCGGGCAGGAAGTTGGCGGCGTCGACGACGGTGACCATGGTGTCCAGGTCGGCGAGGTCCGCCAGGGTGGCGCCGTCGTCGCGGGGGAAGGCAAAGGTGGCGGCGACCGGCATCGGTTCGGAGATGCCACTGGACTCGATGAGCAGGTGGTCGAACCTTCCCTCGCGGGCGAGGCGGTCGACCTCCTCCAGCAGGTCGTCGCGGAGGGTGCAGCAGATGCACCCGTTGGTCATCTCCACCAGGCGCTCCTCGGTGCGCGACAGGGCCGCCTGGCCGCCGCGCACCAGGGCGGCGTCGATGTTGACCTCGCTCATATCGTTGACGATGACCGCCACCCGCAGGCCCTGGCGGTTGGCCAGGATGTGATTGAGCAGGGTGGTCTTGCCCGCGCCGAGGAACCCGGACAGGACGGTCACCGGCAGCCGCTGGTGTGTCATACCGTTCTCAGTCCTCAGGTCGCAGCAGGCCGCGCTGGTATGCCTTGACCAGGTGCTGCGGCACCAGATAGGACGCGCCGTCCACGGTGATCGGCACCAGCTGCGGGGTGCGGGCCTTCCACTGGGCGCGGCGGTGGCGGGTGTTACTGCGGGACATCTTCCGCTTGGGTACGGCCATGGCGAACCTCCTGGTTTATGACTGCCAGGACTATACATGAAAATGAATGTCATTATTGACTCTTCTCCGCCGCGCGCTCCGTCGTCGGCTGGGCGCGTCGGTGGTGGAGTCACGCCCGACGAGATCCGGCCCCGGCGCCGCAGTTCCTTCAGCCGGGCCCGCTCGTCCACCGGCAGCGGCCCGTCCCGCCGTCCGTGTTCGCGCTCGTGCCGGCCCACCCAGGCGCGCAGCGTCTCCGGATTCGTGCTGAGTTCCCGGGCCACATGGGCGATGGGCATGGGGGCACGCTGCTGTTCGGCGCGGATGCCCTGTTCCGCGAGGGCACCAACGAGACCAACACCGACCCGGACGCCGAAATCAGGGACCTGCGGTTCCAAGTGGCCGCCGGGGAGTCCGTGACGCACACGGTCTGCCCGAAGAACGGGGAGAACGGCGGCAAGGGCTACGTGACGCTGGAGCCGACCCTCACCGACACCGGCTGACCGAGGACGCAACAGTGCCGCGGCGCCCCACGAGCCCCGCGGCACCCTCGTGGCACGGCAAGGCCGGTCACGACGCCGGGTGGCCCGGATAGAGCCCCCCGTCATCTGGGTCCGCGACCGTGGTGGTGTCTCACGGGGACGGGGAACCAGCGGGGTCGAGCCAGCGGTCGGCACCTGGGCCCAGCAGCTCGTGGAGCAGCGGGGGGCGTGGGCAGTGCCGGGTGGAGGTACACATGCTCACGGCGTTGTCCGACAACGGCCAGCATCGTCCGGAAGGGGGTCAATCGAACGGCTCTGTCTCGCTTCCGGTGGTGACGGAGCGCGGGAACCGGGCGCCCCCGCCTCACAGGGAGTGCGTCCGGTTTCCTGACCTCGGTACTCCGCGGCAGACAGCGGCGCATCGAAGACGCCGAGGTTGTCGCGCCGGCCTCTCACTGTCGGCCGCGGCCGGAGAACGACTGTCGCGATGCGCTTGCCCGTGGTTTCTGAGCGATGACCTGGCCACCATCCCCGTGACCGGCTGTCACCACCGGAAGTGAGACAGAGCCGATCGTTTTACAGTCCCGCCGCGGCGGAGCCGAGCGTGTCGGCGACGTGGGCCGACTGCGACCGGTGGCGTGAAACGAGTCCCGGGTGGGTGGCCGGAGAAGAAAGACGGCTGCGTGCGGACGCTGCCGCGCGGCGGCGGGCTACGGCTGTACGGCGATCGATGTCAGCAGTAGTCCGTTGCCGGCGGTCCAGCGGCCGGAAAAGGCGTTCAGAGGGCCGCCGAGCAGGTGCGGGGCGGGTACCAGGACGCGGGCTGTGAAGGTGCCGTCCGGCAGGATGGTGACCGAGGCCTCCTGGAAGTCCAGGAGCCGTCGGCCCACCGGGAACCACGCCTTGTAGACGGACTCCTTGGCGCTGAACAGCAAACGGCCCCAGGCCGGGCCACTGGTGGGCAGCGCGGCCAGTGCGGCAAGGTCCTCGGGGCGGGCGATGCTCTCCAGCATGCCGTCCGGAAGAGGTGCGTCCGGCTCCGCGTCGATGCCGAGAGCGGCCACCTCGCCGGCCCGGGCCACCACGGCGGCGCGGTAGCCCTGGCAATGGGTCATGCTGCCCACGACACCGTCCGGCCAGCCGGGTGCATCCCGCTCCCCGGGCAGGATCGGCACCGGCGGGTGGCCGAGCTTCGCCAGCGCGTCCCGTGCGCAGGCACGGACTGTGGTGAACTCGGCCCGCCGCTTGGCAACGGCCCGGGCGATCACGGCCTCCTCCCGCGGGAACAGCGGGGTGTCGAACCGGTCGGTGAAACTGTGGACGCACACCACGCTCGACGGCATCAGGTTCTCGATCACGCGCCGACCCTCCCCACGACCGCCGCCGGAACCTCCCGGGCCGGGACGATCTGCCGCGCGAGGTCGTTGCGCAGCCCGAACCGGCGCCACTCGCGCGGATAGCCGAGCGACACCTCCTCGAACCGCACCCCGTCGTACACCGTGTGCCGGGGGATGTGCAGATGGCCGTAGACCACGGCCTCCACGCCGAACCGGGTGTGCCAGTCGGCGGTGCGCACCGTCCCGCACCATTGGGCGAACTCCTGGTATGTCATGATCTCGGTCGGCTCGCGCAGCAGGGGCCAGTGGTTCACCAGCACCAGCGGCAGGTCACCCGCCACCTCCGTCAGCCGCCGCTCGCTCTCCTCGACCCGGGCGGCGCACCAGGCCGCCCGCGACGGATACGGGTCGGGGTGCAGATGGAACTCGTCGGTGCAGACGATCCCGGCCTCATGGGCCCGCGCCAGCGACTCCTCGGGCGTCGACGCGCCGGGCGCCAGGAAGGTGTAGTCGTACAGCAGGAACAGCGGTGCGATCCGCACCGGGCCGCCCGCCCCTGTCCACACCGGGTACGGGTCCTCCGGCGTCAGCACGCCCAGGCGATGGCACATCGCCACCAGCGCCTCGTACCGTGCCGCCCCGCGCGGCGCGTTCGCGCTGTCTTTCTCCATGGTCCACAGCTCATGGTTCCCGGGCACCCAGATTACCTGCTCGAACCTGTCCCGCAGCACCCCGAGCGCCCACTCGATGTCCTCGAACCGCTCTCCGACGTCACCCGCCACGATCAGCCAGTCGCCTGGCGCCCCCGGATCCAACTTCTCGACGATCGCCCGGTTGTCGTCGTACGACACATGCAGGTCACTAACTGCCCGTAACACGCTTTCGATCCCTCTCACCCGGCCAGCATAGGCGGGAGGCACTCGGTCGCTCGCACCCCCATCGGTGCCCGCACCATCTGCGGTCAGCCCATGGCTATCGGCAGAGGGTCTGTCGAACGAGCGGCCCGAGTCTGTCAAACGTTCGACTCTGTCTCGCATTCGGCGGTGACAGATTGTGAGTATGAGGCACCTCTGTCTTGCAGAGGGTGCGGTCGGTGCTCTGGCCTCGACGCTTCGAGGCGGATGGCGGCGCGTCGGAGTCGCTGAGTCTGTCGTGCCACGCTCCCACGGACACAGGGCCCCGGCGTTTGCCCGGATCGCCCCGGCCTGGGTCGGTTGATCATGCTGGCGGGCCCCGGAAGGAGACGAGCACGGCACCTGCGGATCATGGAGTTCTCTACGCTGCAAGATCCACGAAGGTGCCGTGCTTGTTCCTCCATCATCCCCTGCCGTCGTTCCCGTCTCTGTGGCGCCCCGCCTGGAAGCCCTCGGACCGGATGCCGCACGAGGCCAAGTCCCGCGGCCTGATTGCCGAGTTCGAGTCGGTCACCGATCCCCGCGGGGTGTGCGGGGTGCGCTACATCCGTGAGACCGTGGAAGTCTTGGCGGCCCTGGCGCCGCACCTGGCCGACGCCATGAAGACGGCCGCCGCCAAGGCGTATCCGATCCTGGACGGCACCCTGCTGCTGAGGCAGGGCTCCGTTGTTCTCGCGATCGGCCTGACAGAGCCGGTATGGGCCTGATATCCCAACTCGGCCGTGATGGTCCTGGATCGGCCGGCAGACGCGCAGGCACGGCTTCCGGTGATCATGGAGTGTCGAGTTCGCTGATCACCACAACGGAAGACCGTGCCTGCTGCGCCATCATTGCCCATCCCCACCGGGCTGGGCCAACTCGCCGGTTCCGAGCCGGCCCGCCCCCATGAACTGCCCGACCTGCTGAATCGGCTGCGCCGCCTGCCCGACCCGCGCCGCTTGCGAGGCCGGCGCCACCCACTGCCATACGTCCTGGCCCTGGCCGCCTGCGCGGTCCTGGCCGGAGCGAAGTCTCACCGCGATCGCCGAGTGGGCCGCCGATGCCCCTGACCGGCTCCTTCTCGGCTGTGGGGCCATGCTGCGCGATCCGGACCGGCCCTACCTGGCATCCAGCGAGGCGACCGTGCGCCGTGTACTACAGCGCATCGACGGCGACGCGCTCGACGCCGCGGCCGGCGGCTGGCTCACCGCCCGCGCGGACACCGCCCGCGCCGCCGGCCAGGACGAGCACCCGCCGTCCCGCCCGGCGCACGCGGCCATCGCGGTGGACGGCAGATCCCTGCGCGGCGCGATCCGCGCCGCCGGCCGCCGAGTCCATCTGATCTCCGCGCCGCGCGGCGACGGCATCGTGCTCGCCCAGCGCGAGGTCGACGCCAAGAGCAACGAGATCACCGCGTTCCGGCCGCTCCTCGAACCCCTCGACCTGGCCGGCACGGTGGTGACCTTCGACGCCCTGCTGACCCAGACCGACCACGCGAAATTCCTGGTCGAGGAGAAGAACGCGCACCACATCGCCGTTCTCAAGGGCAACCACCCGAACCTGCACGCGCTGGTGAAGAACCTTCCCTGGAAGGAGGTGCCGCTGATGGACCGGACCCGCACCGCCGCCCACGGACGCGACGAGATCCGCCGTCTGAAGGCCGTCACCGTGCCGCGGTTGCCGTTCCCGCACGCCGGCCAGGCACTGCAGATCGTCCGCCGACGGCGCACCGTACGCACCGGGAAAGTGACGCTCGAACGCGTCTACGCGGTCACCAGCCTGACGGCTCACCAGGCGATGCCCGCTGACCTGGCACAACGCATGCGCGGGCACTGGGCGATCGAGAACCGGGAGCACCAAGTCAGAGATGTGACGTTCGGAAGATGCCTCGCGGGTGCGGACCGGCAGTGCCCCTCGGGCGATGGCCTCCCTGCGGAACCTGGCCATCGGCGTGCTCCGCCTGGCAGGACGGGACAACATCGCTGAGGGCCTGCGCCATCACGGCCGGGACATGGCCCGGCCGCTGGCGGCCTTCGGACTCACATGATCATTCCCGGCCCGATCACGAGAACGACGGAGCCCTGGGGTCCGGCCGGGTCCTGATGGCCGGGATGATCTGCGTCAGACCGGGCCGTGAGACCCGTCTGATCTACCGGACGCAGACATACCGGGGCCGGACCGGCGAGAAGAAGGGCTTCCGAGCCCGCGGGTTCGCGGACCTGCTGACCTCCGCCCACCGGCAACTCGGTGATGCCCCGCTGATCGTGGTGTGGGACAACGCCGGCACCCACCACGCCAAGGCGTTGCGGGAGTTCTGCGAACGCAACAGCGATTGGCTGACCATCGTCAAGCTCCCGCCCTACGCGCCCGACCTCAACCCGGTCGAAGGCGTGTAGGCCCACCTGAAGAAGTCCCTGGCCAACCTCGCGCCCCGCACGATCGACGAGCTGACCCCGATCGTGAAGAACCGACTACGCGGCATCCAACGCCGACCGCAGATCCTCGACGGCTTCATCGCCGAGACCGGACTCGGACTGGAGCCTCCGTAACTCTGTCACCCCACCCTTTCAACCTCAGAGGCAACGACGACGGCAACCGAGACGCACCCCAGCGCACTTCCACAGACGCCAGCGGACCAGCAAACTTTCGCTGACCTGCAAAAACGCAGGTGACGTCTACCCAGCGCGCACACGTACTATGTGCTGGCGGGGCAGACTCCGGTACTCGTTCACAATTCCGGCGGCTGCAACGTTGCGGATGGCCCCCGACTTCAAGCTCGGCTCGCAGCGGAGGAGCTCGCTGGAGCGGACGGGCATGCCTTCCAGAAGCATGTTGTAGAGCAGGGGGAGTTCCCCGGAATTCGGACCCGCGCACAATTCTCCGACATGATTGAAGGTGTAATCCTGAACGGAGAGCGTCGCGTGCGATCCGATGGTGCGTCTGCCTATTGGCGGAACGGGGTAATCGTGATCCGCAATCCCGGATCGAGGGACGGTGGTACTGTCTTCGCACCTCAAGAGGGCTATAGGTACTTCACCAGGAATTTCAAGACAGAGTGAGAGGACGATTCTGATGCATGTGGAGGATTGCGGGGAGCAGGTCGTGATCACGATGCCTAGAGCGGAATTCTTTCTGGTTGAAGCGCTGATGATGGAAGCGCTTGAGACCGGGGATGACCGAGACTTTCAGACTCGCGTAGGGGCGACCAGGGATGAAGTGAGGGCTCTCCTGGACAGCCTGCCGGATCTGCCACTCGGTGGTGGGAGTTAACTGCCGTTATGTGATCGCTCATGCAAATATGAAGCCCCGCCAGGTGTGTCCTGGCGGGGCTTTCGCGTGGGGTGACGGCAGTAGTTGACGGCAACGTCAGCGGACGAAGGCGTTCCGGGGCGGCGGTTCGTCGCCGTCGGAGCGTGCCGTCTCGGTGGTCTTCGGGCTGCCGAGGGCGTTGCCGAGGAGGTTGATGGCGTCGCGTTGGAGGCGGAGTCGGACGTGGGCGTAGACGGTGGCGGTGACGCCGATATGGGCGTGGCCCAACAGCTCCTTGATCACGACGAGTTCCACTCCCTGTTCCAGGAGGAGGGTGGCCGCCGAGTGGCGGAGGTCATGGAACCGAATGCGCCGGAGCACGGCCCGGCGGAGCAGGGTGTTGAAGTGCCGGGTGAGGGTGGACCCTTCGATCGGAGCACCGTCGGGACTGGTGAAGACGTAGCCGCTGTCCTTCCACTCCGTCCCCGCTGTCTCACGTTCCTTGCGCTGTCGGTCGCGGTGCTGTGTGAGGGAGTGCAGGCACGGCGTCGGTAGGGCGATCCGTCGCTCCGAGCTCTTGGTCTTGGTCGGGAGGGCGGTCAGGCCGCTGGAGTTGGTGCGTTGGAGGGTGCGGCGGATGCTGGCGGTTCCGTCGGCCAGGTCGAGGTCTTCCCAGCGCAGGCCGAGGAGTTCGCCTTTGCGGAGTCCGGTGTGGAGAGCGAGTTCGAACAGCGGCTGCAACCGGTGACCGCTGGTGGCGGCCAGGAAGTTGCGGGCTTCGTCGGCGGTGAGGGGTTCGAAGCGGCGGGGGCGAGGTGTACCGGTGCGGACGTTGCGGGCGACGTTGCGCGGGATCTCCTCCTCGCGCACCGCGTGCTCCAGGGCGGACTTGAGTACGGAGTGCACGTAGGCCAGGGTCAGGGGCGAGAGCCGCTTGGAGCAGCAATTTCCAGCGGCACAGCAGATGGGTTGGTCGCGGGCGGTGTCGAGGCCGCGGGTGCAGCACTGGCAGGTGGTGCGGAGCTGGTTGAGCCAGGTGCGCACGTCCTTGGCGGTGAGCCTGGCGAGCTTCTTCCGTCCGAGACCGGGGATGAGGTAGAGCCGGGCGACAGCGGTGTAGCGGGTGTACGTGTTCTCGCGGAGCTGGTGGACGGCGACGTTCTCCAGCCAGTACGTCAGGTACGCGGCCACGCTGCCCTGCGCGGACGGAATGGGGAGGCCGCGGTTGCTGGCGGCGATCTTCTCGGTGAGCTTGGCCAGGGCTTCCTTCCTGGTGGTGCCATAGACACGGATGCGCTTGCGGGTGTTGCCGGGGGCGAGGACGTATCCGGCGGCCTCCCAGCGGCTGTCCTTGCGCTGGTAGACGGTTCCGTCGCCGTTGGCGCGGACGCGGCGGGAGGCGAGGGTGTCGCGGGGTGCGGACATCAGGCGGCTTCCTGTTCAAGGCGGGTGTGGATGAAGTCGGTGAGTGCGTGGGTGGGGATGCGGCGGGCGCGGCCGAGGGTGATCGAGGCGAGCTGGCCGGAGCGGAGCAGGTCGTAGACGGCGGAGCGGCCGAGCTGGAGGCGGGCCATCACCTGGGGCACCGTGAGCAGATCCAGCGCCGGTGCCGCCTCCGAGTGGAGGACGGCGAGCGGGGGCGAGGCCATCAGCAGCCCCCTTCGGCCGCGAACTGCCGTTCCAGTTCCTTGCTGTGCCAGACGTGGGCTGCGAGGAGTGCGGCGCCGGGGCTGTAGCCCGAGCCGAGGTAGGCCCAGTGGCCGACGACGAGCGTGGTCGTCGGGTCGAGGTCGGGCAGGCCGGCGCGGATGCGGGCCTGTTCGGTGCGCCAGGCGCGGCGGGCGTCGCGCAGCGCGCCGAGGGTGGTGGAGTAGCTGCGGGACTTGGTGGAGAAGTGGCCCCGGAAGCCGAGCATGTGCGCCCACTTCCAGAGCTTGAGGTGGGCGAACTCCGGCAGTCTGCCCAGCTCCCAGCAGGTGCGGATCATCTGCCGAACGTGGCGTGCGACGGCGAGCCGGGGCAGCGGGCGGTCCTGTCCGGTGCCGCCGCAGGCGGTGCACGGGAGTGGGGTCCCGTGGGGCAGGAGGGTGGCGCCGCGTCCCTGGCAGGGGCGGCAGTACAGGGCGCGGTCGAGGGCGCCGGAGGCGTCGGCGGACTTGGTGGCGTACTTCGCCACGTAGGCGGCCACGGCCTGGTCGGTGAATTCGGCGTCGGTGCCGAAGGCCGCGATCTCGCGCACGTCGAACTGTTCGCCCCAGCCGAGTTCGCGTTCCCCGACCGCGTCTGAGGCGACCGTGACGCGGACCCGCGCGGCGGCGGCGCGGGCGGCCTTGGTGAGTACGGCGACGGTGGCGTACGGCGGCGGGGACGTGGTGTTGCCGTCCGGGCCGTCGAGTCGGATGACGGCGTGGAAGTGGACCAGGCCGCGCTGCTGGTACTCGGCGACCTTGGCGAAGGAGACCCGCAGGACCGCGTGGGCGGCCTTCTGGGTCATGCCGAGCCCGGCGGCGATCTCGCGGCGCAGGTAGGTGGTGAAGCGGGCCCACAGGGCGGAGGCGTGGGCGTTGAACAGGACCGCGCCTTCGTAGTCGTACGTCGCGGAGTTCAGCGGCGTCCCGATCAGGGCGTCCGTGGGGTCGTGGAGCTTGCGGCAGCGGCAGGGACGGATGCCGCCGCCGGGGGTGGTGGGGCGGTTGTGGACGGGGCCGAAGGACGGCGGCGTGAGGGTGGCGAAGACGCGGGGGTGGGTGCGGACGGTGTCTGGCACGGTCTTGCCGCCGGACAGGCCGGCGCGGATGAGGTGGTAGGTGTCGGCGGCGTAGAGGCGGGAGCAGGCCGGGCAGCGGGAGGCGCGGCGGTTGCCGCACGTGGTGAGCAGGCTGCCCGTCGGCTCGTCCGACGTGTTGTAGGAGCGCAGCACCTCGCCGGTCGTGGTGTCGACGGTGGTGGTCTGGCCGGTCAGGCGGACGGGTTCGGTGCAGCCGCCGAGGCCTTCGATCTGCTGCTGTGCGCGGTCGAAGTCGGGGTGGTTGACCAGGTGGAGCAGGTCCCGCACGGCGGGGCTTGCCACGTGGTGCAGGTCCAGGGTGACCATTCGGGGCGGGTCCCTTCTGCTCGGGTGGGGCCCCGAGCAGTAACCAGCCCGTCAGGGAGGCGTGTTGGTGCTGCTCGGGGCATGACGAACCAGCCCCGGGAGCGGGCGTGGGTTCAACGAGGGGGATGCGGCCGATGAGGGCCGGGGCTCAGAGCTGAGCGAGTGCGGCGGTGGCCACCGGCAGGGCGACGCCCATACGCGTTCCCAGGTGGGCGGCGCTGATCGGTGAGCCGTGCTCGGCGCGGTGGGCGTCCGCGATGCGCCGGGCCGCGTCCAGCAGGGCGGCCGGCAGGGCCGGGCCGGGGGCGGGACGAGCCGTCTTGGCGACGGCGACCGGTGGAACGGCGGCCGGAGCCGGAGCAGGCTCCAGTTCCTCGGCCGGGGCAGTGACGACGGCCGGGACGGTCGTCGTGGGTGCCGGTTCGGGCGAGGGCGCTTCGTCGGGCACCGGCTCAGGGGTAGGGGTAGGGGTAGGGGTGAGGGCGGCCTCCAGACGCGGGGTGGGGCGGGTGAGGGTGTGGAACTGGGCGAGGAAGGCGGGGCCGACGTGGCCCCAGCCGAGGAGCAGGAGCGGGGCGACGGTGTCCAGGCAGGCCCGTCCGTAGCGTCCGGCCAGCAGCGGTTCGGCGGTGTTCAGCGCGAGGGTGAGCAGCCCGCACAGGTGCAGCAGCCGGGTACCGGCCCGCAACTCCGCCTTCGGGACGCCGCGCAGGGCGAGGAAGCGCAGCGCGACCAGGAGCCCGACGACGGACAGGTCCACCATGGGAGCGATCAGCGGCGCAATGGGGCGGGGGACGCCGAGTCGCAGGGCGAGTGCCCAGACGTTGCCGAAGGAGAAGACGAAGGCCAGGGCCGCGATGACCGCCATGACCACGGTCACGGTGCGCCGGGTGAACCGTTCCTCCGCCATGCCTTCAACCTCCTTTCTGGCGTGTATTTTTCGGCGTCACTTGATGAGTGGGGACAGGGGCGTTGCCGTCCGACCGGTCGAGCGGAGAAGAGTGTCCAGGCACAGGACGGGATCGGCGGTCAGGTGTGAGGTGTCCTCGGCGACGCGGGCTGCGTCGGCGTCGGAGACGTAGGGGGTGCGGATGCGGGTGTAGCCGGGGCGGCCCTGCATCGCCATCACCGCGACGCCGACGTAGGCGGGGTCCTGCAAGGTGACCGGACTGGCGTCGGGCCAGTTGCGGATGTCGTCGCCGAGTGCGGCCACCGCGGCTTCCACGGTCTTCTGCGCGAAGGACAGCCCGACGGGGCACACGTCACGGATGAAGGTCGGGAGGGCGTCACCGGTGGTCTTCTGGCTGATCAGGATCACCAGGATGCCGACGCTGCGGCCCTTCTTGACCAGGTCCTCCACCAGCCGGGCATTCTCCGCCGTGAGCGCGCCCAAACGTTTCGTCTCGGCGTCGCTGCCCTTGTACTCGCGGAAGAACGTGTGCGCCTCATCGATGATCAGGACCGTGAGCGGCCACTGCGGTGACGGGCCGACGTGCCACATGTTCTTCACGCCCAGCACGTCACGGATGGTCGCCGAGCGCCGCTTGCGCAATTCCACCAGGCGCTTGAACAGCGCGTTCGCCTCATCCAGGTCATCCCCGCAGAACGCGAACATCCGCTTGACCAGGTCGGCGTAGTCGCCCTCCGAAGCCCGCGACACCTTCCCGTCCGCCGTCGCGAACTGCACGGACGGGGACGGCGTGAAGTCGCAGACGAACTTGTTGACCCCGGAGGTCTTGCCCGCACCCGGGACGCCGGCCACCGTCACCCCGGGCACATTGGCCAACGACACGCACACCCGGGCGGCGTACTCATCCACGCCCAATTCCCAGCGCGTCAGGTCCGTGGGCGGGCGGCCGGTGGGCCGGTGCGTGGTCGGCGTGGTCAGCGGGTCGGAGCGCACGCCCCGGATCACCACCTTGCCGGGGCCGTCCGGCAGGACGGAGACCCGCGTGCACCGCCAGGCGTCCGCCAGGAACCGCGCCGACTTCTGGTACTCCTCCAGCCCGACCTGCGGCAGCGTCCGCGCCCGGACGATCACCCCGAACTGGTCGGGCTTGACCTTGATCTTCGGAGTCAGCACCCGAGGCGCGGGGGTGGCACCGTCCTTCTGGGCGGTGATCTGCGCGAGCAGGCCCGGCGTCTTGTCGATGACCGTCAGACCGGCCATCCGCGCGAGGCGTACCCAGCCCCAGCGGACCCGCACGGCCTGCCGCATGCTGACCCGCGTGCCCCGGTCCGCCCGCACATAGCGCACCACCGTCCACACCAGCCACACACCGACCAGCACGATCGCGACCAGCAGCGCGTACGGCGCGTATCGCGTCACGTCTTCCACGTCATGCCCCCTCTTCGCGTATCAGGCGCAGCATGTCGTCCAGGTCGAGGCGGGCCGCCTGCTCCGGGCTCAGGCCGAGCAGATCGAGCACCGTGGCCGAGGCGGAGAACGTGGCCTTGCCCTCGGTCCCCGGCAGGGGGCGGAGCGGGTACAACTCCCGCCCCGGCGCGCGGTGTTCGAAGCGGATCACTGCGCTGCCTCCACCGTCGCCAGCTCCAGGCGGGCGGCCCGGTAGGCGACGCCGTCGGAGAGCTGACCGTTGAAGATCCGCGCCCACGGGGTCGCGAACAGCTCCACGGGCCGCACCATCGCCCCCGGCTTCAGCCCGGCGGCCAGGCCCGTCTCCGGGACCGTGATCTTCAGGACCTCAGCGCGACCGTCCTCCATGAGCATCACTGTCACCGTGTACAGCGACGCGCCGGTCTCCCGGTCGGTGGCGACCTCCCCGGTCTGCTGGTCCTTGATCTTCAGTACCGGGTCGGTGCCCGCGATGCAGACCGCCGACGGCAGCAGGGCAACACGGATATGGGTCATGGCCATGCCATCACATCCTCGTTCGATGGAGCCGCTTGATCGACTCGCCATGAGCATAAGGAGAAGAGCGCTCAACTTGCAAGAGCGCTTAGCTTGTGACATCGATGAGGTGTGCTGAGCCCAGGTGGGTAGCACGTGGATGTGCCTGTAGCGCTACGGGCTGCTGGCGATACCGTGGGGGCATGACCCTGCCCTTGGACGAGGACCCCCGGCCGCCGTATCTCCAGGCCGCCGAAGCTCTACGGGACGCGATCCTGAACGGCGAATTCCACCCCGGTGAGCGCCTGCCCTCGGCCAACGTGCTGGGGGAGAGGTTCGGTGTCTCCAGCTCCACTGTCCAAAACGCTCTGCGGGTCCTCAAGCAGGAAGGGCTGGTCCATTCCCAGCTCGGCCGGGGCAGCTTCGTCAGCATGTCCGCGAACGGAAGCGCCGAGCCGACCGACAGTGAGCACGGCGAAGCTGGAACCGGAGAGCCGGACTGGCCGGTCGATGCCATCCGTAACGAAGACGGCCGGCCGCCGTACGTTCAGGTGGCCGACGCACTTCACCGAGAGATCGTGGAAGGCGTCTACCCTCCCGGCTCGCAGCTGCCCCCGGCACGCGAGATCCAAGAGCGGTTCCAAGTCGCCAACTCCACCGCCCAGAACGCCTACCGCAGACTCAAGCAGGCAGGACTTGTGTATGCGGTCAAGGGGCGCGGCGTCTTCGTGCGCCAAGAGCCAGAGCCGGGCAAGTACCACGGGCCGATCACGAACTACCTGCTGAGGGAGGAGATCGACCGAGAGGCCCGCGCAGCCGCCACCGAGTTCGCCGACCTCAGCGATGACGAACTGCTGGAACGGGAAACGGAGCTGGACCAGCGATGGGTCACGGTCCGTGAGGAGCACCAGCGGCTCTTCAACGAGCGCCGCAAGGTCAAACGAGAGAAGAGCCGACGCGGCCTGTTCCTGCCGCCCCTCCATGACGACGACGCCGAGCCGGACATGTCGCCGAGCGAGAAGCTGAAGACCGCACTGGCCGAATCGAAGAAGCGTCGGCAGCAGCGCCCCTGACCGCCACTCTGACAGCGCGGACACTGGGTGAGCTGTTCAGAGTTTCCTTACTTGATCAAGGCGGCCCGCGCGCGCTCCGGCCCCTCGGGGCCGCCGCCCGCTCCTGTCTCCGCCCCGCTGGCGACGGCCCCGCCGGTCCGGGCGCGCAACAGCCAGCACAGCGAACCATCCTGGGGCCCTGCCCCAGGCCCCGGCCCTCTCTCTGAGCTTGACTCTGTCGGGGATCTTGGAATTTCCCGGTGCGGCAGCATGGTCGACGGGGATGATCGGGGGAGTTCCGCCGACCGTTGCAGCTGTCGAGGTGCCCGTTGTCCCTGCGCCCCCGTTCCGGTGAGTACGTTCCGCCTCTGACCGCGCGGGTCGCGCGGGCGAGCAATCCGGATGGCACGACGGCGATATGGGTGCGGGACCGGCTGGATGGGCTGTGGTGCGACGAGGACTTCGTGGACTGGTATCCCAGGGACGGGCGGCCGGGTCTCTCGCCCGCTCAGCTGGCGACCGTCTGTGTGCTGCAGTTCCTGCTCGGCCTGTCGGACCGGCAGGCCGCCGAGGCGGTCCGCTGCCGCATCGACTTCAAGTACGCGATGGCCATGGAGCTGGACGATCCCGGCTTCCACCACAGTGTGCTGGGCGACTTCCGCGATCGTCTCGCCGAGGATGGCCGTGCCGACCGCCTCCTCGACCTCGCGCTGGCCCGCCTGAAGGAGGCCGGCCTGGTGCGTGAGCGCACCACGCAGCGCACCGATTCCACGCACGTCCTGGCCGCGGTGCGTGACCTGACCCGCTTGGAGCTGGTCACCGAGTCGGTTCGCGCCGCACTCGAAGAGGTCGCAGGCATCTCTCCTCATCTGCTGGACGAGATGGTCGACGAGGGCTGGGGGCTGCGCTACGGCCGGCCGGTCCGCCTGGGGAAGAACCCCACCAAGCCCATGACCAGGATTCTTGCCACCGGAAACGACGCCGTCCGGCTTCTGGAACACCTCTACCGGCATGGAGCGGACCGCATGTCCGGTCCTCGCATCCAGGCATTGCGGCAGATCATGGTGCAGAACTATCACCGTGATGCCGCAGGACACCTGCGCCGGCGCACCGCCGAGAAGGAAGGCGGGGCGGGTCTGCCGCCGTCGTCGAGGGCGATCGTCTCGCTCTACGACACCTCGGCTCGCTACGCGAGGCACGGACACATCATCAGCTGGAAGGGGTTCGCCGCTCATCTGACCGAGACCTGTGCCCCCGACGCCCCCAACGTGATCACGGATGTCGCCACCACCGCGGCCACCACCCACGACAGCCAGGTCCTGCCCGGCATCCACACCCGCCTGGCGCGGCGCGGACTGCTGCCCGCCGAGCACCTGGTCGACGCCGGCTACACCTCCCTGCCCCACCTGGAACAAGCCACCCGTGAACACCAGGTCACCGTCTCCGGACCGCTGAAGAGCAACCCCACCCGCCAGCACCGCCACAATGAGGGCTTCGCCCGGGACGACTTCCACATCGACTACGACAAGCAGCAGGTCACCTGCCCCCAGGGACAGGTCAGCGCCGGCTGGCACGGCCCCTACCCGACCTCCTCGCCCACCGCGGCCCCGCTGATCGTGGCACGGTTCACCAAGAGCCAGTGCCGCCCCTGCCCGGCACGCACGCAGTGCACCAGCACCGCCGACAGCGCCCGCACCGTGGGATTTCCCCCGCAAGAACTCCATGACCTGCAACTCCGCGTCCGCGCCGAACAGCAGACGCCCGAGTGGAAGACCCGATACGCGGTCCGCTCCGGAGTGGAGAGCACGGTCAACGAGTTCGCCCACGGCCACGGCATGCGCCGCTGCCGCTACCGAGGACAGGGAAAGGCCCACATCCAGCACGTCCTGACGGCCATCGCCGTCAACATCGAGCGCCTCAGCGGACTGCCACCGACCGAAGAAACACACCCTCCCCGCCAGCCGACTGCCTTCCAGAACTACCTCGACCAGCGCGAGATCCCCCGGCCAAAATCCTGGCGCACCCTGGGAACCTGACCTCGGAAACTCCAAGATCCCCGACAGAGTCAAGCTGAGCTTGGCGTTTAACCTCGCGTGTCACCCGACCTGCTGAGGTCTTCTGTTTCGGGGAACGTGCGACGCGGCCGTCCTCCACGCTTCGAGGTGTCGAGTCACGGAGTGTGAA
>NZ_JBXUOY010000028.1:0-31409 GCF_057196705.1 Streptomyces sp. ATLC9
ATGTCCATCCCGACGATGAACGTCTACCAGGGCGGCGAGGTCGTGAAGACCATCGTCGGCGCCAAGCCCAAGGCCGCCATCGAGCGCGACCTGGCCGACTTCATCGGCTGACCGAGGGGTGCGGGGGAGATCGAAACGGGCTACCCCCGCGCCTCACTCTGTTTCTCCCCGAGGCCCGGACGGGCTGCCGCTCGGGTGGAGACGGAGCGGCTTGGGCAGGCTCTGACCTCCGTTCCGGCGGCTCTGCCGCAAGAGGGGGCGTACAACGCCACAACCGTGCGCGGAAAACCGTGGTGGCTCCGTGTTGGCGCAGCCCGGCGCGGATCGAGCGCGCGTGCTGGCCAGAGGTCCGCTCGGCGGCCGCTCCCGGCAGCAGGGGCGGCTCCGGGCAGCCTTGTCTCAGCAGTCGGGCAGAACGGCGAGTTCCTCGTCCTGGGTGGGAGTGAGGGTGTCCCGCAGGCGGCGGAGTCCTTCGGGGTTGACCGAGTACCACACCCAGGTCCCGCGGCGCTCACGGTTGAGGAGTCCGGCGTTGGTCATGAGCTTCAGGTGGTGGCTGATCGTCGGCTGGCGCAGACCGAGGCACTCGGTCAGGTCGCACACGCACGCCTCGCCGGTGGGCGAGGACTGGATCAGGCGCAGCAGTTGCAGCCGGGTGGGGTCGGCTATGGCCTTGAGGGCATGGGCGAGGCGGGCGGCTTCGTCGCGGTCGATGAGCAGGCAGGCCAGCTCCGGCTCGCACGCCTCCGCATCGTCCACCGCCGCCTCCGTCGCGCCATACACAGTGATAGCCATCTATTCACCATAAGAGGGCCTTCCCGGCTCCAGACGCGCGAGAAGGCCGCACGTGGCCTTGTTCACCGAAGGTTCACTTTCGGCTCACCGTTCCGGATCCAGGCGGCCTGAGCTGCGCAGCGAGGATTCGGAGGGCCGGTCCGGCCGCTCTCCTTGACGCGAGTTCACCGTTCTCCGACGTGTCGGCGTACGCACGCCATCCGCGGTGTCCGCCTTTGCTGCGGGGCGGCTCAGACGCCCAGGACGGCTTTGGCCGTCAGGAAGTAGAGGATCAGGCCGGTTGCGTCGACGAGGGTGGTGACCATCGGGGCGGAGACGACCGCGGGGTCGATCCGCGGCCGTCTGGCCAGCAGCGGCACGGTGCCGCCGACGGTCGCCGCCCAGCCGCGGATGAGCACCAGGGTGATGCCGACCACCAGGGCGATCTTCGCGTCGACGAACACCGTGCCCACCACCAGGCCCAGCGCGGCCAGCAGGGTGCCCAGGACCAGGCCGACCCGGCACTCGCGCCAGATCACCTTCAGCAGGTCCGAGCCGCGTACCTCGCCGACCGCCTGGGCGCGTACGCAGGCGGAGGCGGCCATGTAGTGGCCGGCCCAGGGGGCGGCGCCGGACTGGCGGGCCATGTCCTCGGTGTCGGCGGCCTCGATGACCTCCACGGCGTCGTCGATGGTGAACAGGCCGACGAGCCGGTCCTCGCTGTCCACGACGGGCAGGTTCAGGTCGTTGGTCTCGCGCATCAGCCGGGCGGCGTCCTCGGCGGAGTCGGTGGCGTACGCGGAGGCCGGCTCGGTGACCACCAGCTCCGCCACCAGCCGCTGCGGCTCGTTGAGCACCAGTTCGCGCAGCTCCACCACACCGGTCAGCCGCCGCCCGGCGTCCACCACCGGCAGCGTGTACACCGTCTCCGCGTCCGGCCCCTTCTCCCGTACGGTCCGCAGCGCCTGCTCGACGGTCAGGTCCTGCGGCAGCGCCACCACCTCGGGGGTCATGTAGCGGCCGACCGCGCCCTCCGGATAGCCAGCAGAGCGGAGGTCATCCTCCGCTCGTTGGGGCTCAGCCCGGCCAGCACCCGGTGGGCGACCTTGGCCGGGGCCTCGCGCAGCATCCTGGCCCGGTCGTCGGGGTCCATGCCCTCGACCAGCTCCAGGAAGGAGCGGTCCCGCAGCCCCTGCAGGATCTGCTGCTGGTCGACCGGCTCCAGCTCCTCGAAGACCGTCAGCGCCCGGTCCTTGTCCAGCAGCTGGAAGGCCACCCCGGCGTCGACGGCGTCCATACGGCCCAGCTCGTCGGCGATCACATGTGGCGGATGTGTCTCCAGCCACTCCGGGATGCCGTGCAGATCGTGGTCCCTGACCAGGTCCCGCAGCGAGGTGGCGGACTTCACGCTCGACTCGTGGGGCAGGTGCGACTGCGGCATGGCGGATCCCTGGGAGGCGGTGGAGAACGAACAGTGGACACCAAGGCCACCGCGAGCACCGATCGGTGCTCCGCCCCCTGAGGGAACGGGGAGGCGGTACTACGCGGCCGCACGACTGGGAGGCTCGCCACGCACGGCAGCATCACCCCAGTCCCATGTCCGCCAACGGTCACCGCGCCACATGCCGAGGCGCGCGGTCGCAGGATATCGCGCCCGAACCCGCCGCAACCGGGTGGCCCCGCGCGCAGCGGGCAGGGCCTGTCCGACGGTGCTGGACACGACGGCCGCAGCCGTGACCCGCAGCGTGGGTGGATCGGCGGGCACCGGCCGGGGTCCGCCGTCCGGTCTCGCCGGTCGGGGCACTCCGGCGTGGCACGGACGCAGGCGGTTCGCGGTCCCTTCGAGGGACAGGCCAGGATGCCTGGCCATCCCAGCCGTGCGGACTTCGGTGGACCGGCCGGGCCGGACGCCCGTCACCGCGTCCGTGTGCTGTCCGCGGCCTTGCCCGCATGGTCCGGGCCCGGCTCCACGGACGTCAGGGCCTGCAGGACTCCTGGCGGGCGGCCGAGGCGCGGCCGGTGCCGGGCGCGGCGGCCAGCGAACTGGTGGGATTGCATTCGAGCCGGTAGCCCAGGCCGCGGATGGCGGTGATGGTGCAGCAGCTGCCGCCGTCCTTCACCAGGCGGTTGCGGACCCGGCGTATGTGGACGGTGAGGCTGTTGCTCTCCATGCTGTCCTTGCCCCACAGCTCCTGGATGAGTTCCAGGCGGGAGACGACGCGGTTGGCGTGCTCCATCAGGTAGCGCAGCAGCAGGAACTCGCGCACCGGCATGCGGGGGACGAGCTCGCCGCCCACGAAGACGTGGAAGCCGGCCGGGTCGAGTTCGATGTCGCCGACAACCAGGGGCTGGGCCGCCTCGTCCTTTCCGCCCATCCGGTCGGAGATCAGCAGGGGCAGGATCTCGCCGGTGCGGTAGGGGCGGGCGACGATGGCGACGGCGCCCGCCTCCAGGGCCGCCGTCGCCTCGGCCGTGCCGTCCGTACCGGCCCCCACCATGACCGTGACCGGGTGGAGGTCGGCCAGCAGTCTGGTCACCGTCGCGGCGCCGACCACGGGCAGCGGCGCCGCCAGGAGGACCGCGGCCGGGCGCCGGGCGCCGACCCGCAGCAGCGCCTCGGCCCCGTCACGGCACACGACGGTCTCCAGGCCCGCCGTGGCCAGGCGGGCGGTGACGTCGGAGGCCAGGCTCTCGTCGGGCTCGGCCAGCAGCAGGTCGGGCGCCGCGCCGTCGTCCGGGTCGCCGGGGTGTGGGGCCGGGGCGTCAGATGACTTGCGTGCGTCGGGTGTCACCCGTGTTGCTCCTTCGTGGGAAAAAGAGCGCTGAGGGAGGGAGGCCGGCGAGAGCGGGCCGCTCAGCCGAAGCGTCCGGAGATGTAGTCCTCGGTGCGCTGGTCGTCGGGGTTGCTGAAGAGTTTCTCGGTGGACTCGTACTCCACGAGCCGGCCGTGGCGTTCGCCCTTGTCGTCGACGTCCGCGGTGAAGAACGCGGTGCGGTGGGAGACGCGGGCGGCCTGCTGCATGTTGTGGGTGACGATGACGATGGTGAACTCCTGTGACAGGCGCTCCATCAGGTCCTCGATCTTCGCGGTGGCGATCGGGTCCAGGGCCGAGCAGGGCTCGTCCATCAGGATCACCTCGGGCTTGACGGCGATGGTGCGGGCGATGCACAGCCGCTGCTGCTGGCCGCCGGACAGGGCCAGCGCCGAGGTATTGAGCTTGTCCTTGACCTCGTCCCACAGGGCGGCGTGGGTGAGGGTCTCCTCGACCAGGTCGTCGAGGTCGCCCTTGAAGCCCGACACCCGCGGCCCGTAGGCGATGTTGTCGTAGATGGACTTGGGGAAGGGGTTGGGCTTCTGGAAGACCATGCCGATGCGGCGGCGGACCTCGATGGGGTCCACGTCGTGGCCGTAGAGGTCCTCGCCGTGGTAACGGACCTTGCCGGCGACCCGGGCGGTGGGGACCAGGTCGTTCATACGGTTGAAGCAGCGCAGGACGGTGGACTTGCCGCAGCCCGACGGGCCGATCATGGCGGTGATCTGGCGGTGGCCGACCTGCATGTTCACGTCCCGGACGGCTTCGTGGTCGCCGTAGAAGACCGACAGGCCGCCGACGTCGAAGACCGGGTCGTGCAGCTCGGGCGCGTCGCGGAAGGCCACCTGGGGCGTTTTGACGCTTCCGGCGGCGTCGGGGGACGAGGGCGGCGTCATGGCGGCCTCCTGCGGAGAGGGAACGGTCGGTGCGAGGTGTTCGGTGGTGGGGTTCACGGCGTCACCAGCGGCGGGAGTAGCGGTTACGCAGCCAGATCGCCAGGGAGTTCATCGCCAGCAGCAGGGCCAGCAGGATGACGATCGCGGCGGAGGCCAGGGCGGTGAACTCGGCGCGGGACTGGCTGATCCAGTTGAAGATCTGGATCGGCAGGACGCTGAAGGCGCTCTCCACACCGGTGGGGTTGTAGGTGATGAACGTCAGGCCGCCGATCAGCAGCAGCGGGGCGGCCTCGCCCATGGCGCGGGAGAGGGCCAGGATCGAGCCGGTGGCCATGCCGGGGATCGCCGCGGGCAGCACCTGGCGCCAGATGGTCTGCCACTGGGTGGCGCCCAGCGCCAGGGACGCCTGGCGGATGGACTGGGGCACCGCCCGGATCGCCTCGCGCGAGGAGATGATGACCACGGGCAGCACCAGCAGGGACAGCGTCAGGGAGGCGGTCAGCACGGTCTGCCCGAAGCCCAGGCCGCGGGAGATGATCCCCAGGCCGAGGATGCCGTAGACGATGGAGGGAACGGCCGCCAGGTTCTGGATGTTGATCTCGATGACGCGGTTGTACCAGCGGTCGGGCTGGGCGTACTCCTCCAGGTAGATCGCCGCCAGGATGCCGGTGGGCAGGCTGTACAGCGCGGTGAAGGCGATCACCCAGATCGTGCCCATGATCGCCGACTGGGCACCGGCGTTGGTGGGGTCGATGATGTCGGGAAAGTTCATCCACAGCCGGGAATCCAGCCGGGACCAGCCCTGGGTGACCACGTAGACCAGCAGGGTGGCGAGGAAGACCACGCCGACGGCGAGGGAGGCCCACAGGCTCAGACGGAAGAACCGCTCCCGCCAGGGGGTGCCCCGGCTTTTCAGCCGGGGAGCCGGCACGGTGCCGAGCGGGCGCTCGATGACCTTGGAACTCATTCGTACACCTCGCGGTACTTGCGCACCAGACGGATGCTGAGGAGGTTCATCAGCAGCGTCATCACGAACAGCAGGGAGCCGACGGCGAAGATCGTCTGGTAGCCGAGGGAGCCGGTGGGCAGGTCTCCGATGCCGGCAGCGGCGATGAACCCCGTCATCGGCTGCATGCCCTCCAGCGGATCGGCGGAGAGGTTGGGCCGTCCACCGGCCGCGACCGCCACGATCATGGTCTCGCCGATCGCCCGGGAGATGCCCAGCACGGTGGCGGCCACGATGCCCGACAGGGCGGCGGGGACCACCACGCGGGTGGAGACCTGCATACGGGAGGAGCCGAGTGCGAAGGCGCCGTCGCGCAGGGAGCGGGGCACCGCGCTCATGGCGTCCTCGGACAGCGAGGCGATCGTCGGAATGATCATGATGCCCATCACGAAACCGGCCGACAGGGCGTTGAAGACCTCCGGGCCGTCGCCCGCGGGCCAGATGTCCTGCAGCAGCGGCGTGACGAACTTCAGCGCGAAGAACCCGAAGACCACGGTGGGGATGCCGGCGAGCACCTCCAGCACGGGCTTGAAGATCTTCCGGGTACGGGGCGAGGCGTACTCGCTCAGGTACACCGCCGCGCCCAGGCCGAGGGGGAGGGCCACCGCGATCGCGATCGCGGTGATCATCAGCGTGCCGGTGACCAGCGGCAGGACACCGAAGGAGGGCGGCTTGAACAGGGGCGACCAGTCGGTGCCGGTGAGGAACTCGGCGATCCCGACCTGGCCGAAGAAGGTGGCGGCCGGCGGGATCAGGGCGATCACGATGCCGATGGTGGTGGCCACCGAGACCAGGGAGGCGGCGACCAGCAGGACCTGGATGGCCTTCTCGCCGTAGCGCGGCTGGGACCGCTTCAGGGACCGGGAGGTCCCTGAAGCGGTCTGCCGGACGGAGCTGAGGTCGCTCATCAGCTGTGCTGCTCCCGCAGGGCGTCGAGGTCCTTGGTCAGCTCGGTCTCCTGCTCCTTGTTCAGGGGCACGAACTGGGCCTTCTCGGCGATCTCGGCGTGGTTCCCGACGTAGTACTCGACGAACTTCTCACCGGCCGGCTTCTTGAGCGCGGTGGTGCTGGGGTAGATGAACAGCGGACGGCCCAGGGGGGTGTAGGTGCCGTTCTGGACGGTCTCGACGCTGGGGGCCACGCAGCCCTCGCCACCGTCGATCTTGAGAGCCTTGAGCTTGTCCTTGTTCTCCTCGTAGTAGGACAGGCCGAAGTAGCCCATGCCGCCCTTGGAGCCCGCGACGCCCTGGATGGTGACGTTGTCGTCCTCGCTGGGGCTGTAGTCGGTACGCGAGGCGCCGCCCTCGCCGTTGATCACCTCGGTGAAGTAGTCGAAGGTGCCTGAGTCGGTGCCCGCCCCGAACAGCTTCAGATCCACGTCGGGGAACTCGGGGTCGACCTGGTTCCAGTTGTTCACCTTGGAGCCGGGCTTCCAGATCTTGTTCAGCTGCTCGACGGTGAGGCATTCGACGAAGTCGTTGTCCTTGTTGACCACGACCGACAGGCCGTCGTTGGCGACGTGGAACTCCTCGAAGCCGATGCCCTTCTCCTCGCAGGCCGCCTTCTCCTCGTCCTTGATCGGACGGGAGGCGTCGGAGATGTCGATCTCGCCGTTACAGAACTTCTCGAAGCCACCGCCGGTGCCGGAGGTGCCGACGGTGACCTTCACGCCGGCGTTCTCGGCCATGAACAGCTGCGCCGCCGCGGTGCTCAGGGGCGCCACTGTGCTGGAGCCGTCGATCTTGACCGTGCCGGACAGCTTGCCGTTGCCGTCGCCGGAGTTGGTCTCGCCGCCGGCGTCCCCGCCGCCGCAGGCGCTCGCGGCCAGCATCACAACAGTGGTCAGGGCCAGCGGGCCCCGGCTCCGGCGGAAGGAAGTGGAAATGTTCACGTGACTCTCGACCCTCATGTCGGGCCGGGCACAAGGGCCCGGCCGCCTGGTGCGCAGCGCGCCCCCTTCGGACCCTTGGATCGAAGCTTGACTATATGAATGTAAGGTGTACGAAGGACTCTGCGAGAGTGAACTATAGCTATTCATCTATATAGATGGATCGTGTAACCAGGTGGCCATTGACGCAGCCGTCTGTCAAGGCGGTGCGTTGGGGTTCTGCGCGACGATCCGCGCATCCCCGTCGGCGCGGGCGGTCGGAGCGGTCCCGGGGGTGACCGCTCCCGGTGAACCGGGCGGCGACGAGGCATTGCCGGGGCAGATTTCGCCCATCGGCCACTGTGGTGCGCGCAGAGGGTCCGCAGCTTCCCTGCACAGGCATCCGCCTATGTATCGGGGGTGGTTGTCCTGCCCGATGAACCGCGTGGAGGCACCCGTGCTCGACCCGTCAGACGACCGCACCCCGCCCGCCTGCCCCTGCTGCCGCAGCACAACACGGCACGCTCGGCACTGACCTGCCGCTACCGGTGCGGCAACGCCTGCGCCCACCGGGAGCCCAACCGCTCGGGCAACGCCTACTTCGGCGACGTGGCGCGCCAGGCCCTGTCCCGCCGGGGCATGCTCAAGGAGGCGGGTGTGCTCGCCCTGGCCGCCGGAGGCATGACCGCGGGAGCGGCCGGGGGCGGTGCGACGGGTGTCGCAGGCATCCCACAATCGGGGAGAGAACCCCGGCGATCTTGGTCCCCAGGGAAACGTGCTCTGATCTGCGGTTTCTTCCCGCGGCTGGTCCCCAGGTGGTCCCCACGGGGGCGGCGGCGCCTCGGTCGGTCTGGTGTGCCGTCAGACGAAGAAAGGCGCCCCGACCTGAGATTTCTCCCCGGCCGAAGCGCCTTCCGACACCGTCGGGACGACAGGATTTGAACCTGCGACCCCTTGACCCCCAGTCAAGTGCGCTACCAAGCTGCGCCACGTCCCGATGCCCTCCCGGCCCGGATCTTGTCCCTCGCCGTTCGCGCACAGAAACCATACCGCATTCCGGGGAGTGCTCGCTCACCCCTCGGAGGCCCGGGAGGGAAGATCACTTCCGCTCCCGGGGCGGCCCCCCGGGGCGGCCGTTCCGTCACCCGTCGCGCACGGAGGGGCCGTGCGAGGAGGAGAGCCGGGCCCGGAGGCCCTGGCAGGGACCGGGGCGGGTTTGCCGGAGCGCAGGCGGGAAACGCGGTTGCCCTGGTCGTTGGTCCCGAGGGCTGGAGTCGCACGTGAGCCGTTCCCGGATTGTGATCGTCGGAGCCGGGTTCGCCGGTTACCAGACCGCCAGGACGCTGTCGCGGAAGCTCCGCGGGGCGGCCGAGATCGTGCTGGTGAACCCGAACGACTACTTCCTGTACCTGCCGCTGCTGCCCGAGGTGTCGGCCGGGCTCCTGGAGGCGCGCCGGGTCTCGGTGTCGCTGGCCGGGACGCTGCCCAGGGTTCGGCTGGTGCTGGGGGAGGTCCACGGCGTGGACCTCGACGGGCGTTCGATCACCTACACCGATCCCGAGGGGACCGAGAAGCACCTGGACTACGACCGGCTCGTCCTCACCGTCGGAAGCGTGAACAAACTGCTGCCCATCCCCGGGGTGGCCGAGCACGCGGTCGGATTCCGGGGCATGCCGGAGGCGCTGTACCTGCGCGACCACATCAGCCGGCAGGTCGCCCTCGCAGCAGGCGCCGAGGACCTGGAGGAGTGCCGGGCCCGCACCACCTTCGTGGTCGTCGGCGCGGGGTACACCGGTACCGAGGTGGCCGCCCACGGCAAGATGTTCACCGACTCCCTGGCCCGTCAGCACGCCCGCGGCGCCGGGGGGATGCGGGCCGACGCCCGGCCCCGCTGGATGCTGCTGGACATCGCGGACCGGGTGCTGCCGGGCCTGGACGAGAAGCTGGCGCGGACCGCCGACCGGGTGCTGCGCAAGCGCGGGGTGGAGGTGCGGACGGGGACCTCGGTGAAGGAGGCCACCAAGGACGGCGTCCTCCTGGACACCGGGGAGTTCGTCCCCACCCGATCGCTGATCTGGTGCGTCGGGGTGCGGCCCGATCCGCTGGTGGAGCAGCTCGGCCTGCCGACCGAGAAGGGGCGGCTGATCGTCGACGAGTACCTGAACGTCCCCGGCCACCCAGAGGTGTTCGCCTGCGGCGACGCCGCGGCGGTGCCGGATCTGACCAACCCCGGCCAGTACACGGCGATGACCGCCCAGCACGCCCACCGGCAGGGCAGGACGGCCGCGAACAACGTGATGGCCTCCTACGGGGTCGGCACCCGCCGCCCCTACAAGCACAGCGATCTCGGCTTCGTCGTGGACCTGGGCGGGGTGCAGGCCGCGGCCAACCCCTTCGGCGTCCCGCTGTCCGGCCCGGTCGCCAACCTTGTCACCCGCGGCTACCACCTCGCCGCGATGCCGGGCAACCGGATCCGGGTGGCCGCCGACTGGGCGCTGGACGCCGTACTGCGGCGGCAGGCCGTCCAGCTCGGAGTGCTGGACGCCTGGTCGGTGCCGCTGGACACCGCATCGCCCGAGACGGCCCGGCTGCGCGGCTGACGGCTGCCCTCACGGGGTGTCCGTGCCCGTCTCCCCGTCCGTGCCCGAGTCCGTGTCCGCGGGCCGCCGGGAGACCGGCGGCCCGTAGGGGCCGATCAGCTCGCGGTCCCACCAGGCGCCGGTGGAGCGCAGCTCCCGCCAGGTGGTGAAGCGGTAGCGGTACAGCAGGGCCCGTACGTGGGCGGGCGGGGCGTCGGGGAAGGGGTTGACGCGCAGCAGCCGCAGGGAGCCGGGGTCGTTCTCCAGCAGTTTGCGCAGCAGCCGGGTGAACCAGGGCGCCGCGTAGGAGGGGGAGAGCGCGGCGAACCACATCAGCCAGTCCAGCCTCAGATGGTACGGCGCGTACGGGCGCGGCAGTCGGCGCACGTCCCCCGGCTTGCCCTTGAAACCGTACTCCCGCCAGCGCGTGGCATCGGTGATCCGCTCCTCGTCGGTGCCCTCGATCACCACCTCGTACCGGACGCGTGTCACGCTGCCGAAGGCGCCGTAGGTGTTGACCAGGTGGAGCCGGTCGAAGGAGGTGTTCATCCGCTGGCGGAGTGAGAGCAGATTGCGCGTGGGCCGGTAGCTGAGCGCCGCCACCAGAGCGGTCACGGCGATGACGGCGGCACCGAACCACAGGGGTGTGGGGCCGTGGGCGGGGGCGTCGGCGACCGCGGAGGCGTCGACGGCGGAGAAGGCCAGCACGACCGTCAGCCAGTTGAGCCAGGCGAAGTTGCCGGACGCCACCAGCCACAGCTGGGTGACGACCACGGCCAGTCCGGCGGCGCTCGCCACCGGCTGCGGAAGGAACAGCAGGAAGGGGACGGCGAGCTGGGTGACGTGGTTGGCGGCCGCCTCCACCCGGTGCAGCGGGCGTGGCAGCCGGTGGAAGAACCAGCTCAGCGGGCCCGGCATCGGCTGGGTCTCGTGGTGGTACTCAAGGCAGGTCAGCCTGCGCCAGCAGAGGTCGCCGCGCCACTTGATCAGCCCCGCGCCGAACTCCACCCGGAACAGCAGCCAGCGCAACAGGAGCAGGGTGAGCAGCGGCGGGGCGACGTCGGCGTTGCCGAGGAAGACGGCCAGGAAGCCGGCCTCCAGCAGCAGCGACTCCCAGCCGAACGCGTACCAGGTCTGGCCGACGTTCACGATCGACAGGTACAGCGCCCACAGCAGCGCCCACACCGCCATGGACACCGCCAGCGGCACCCGGTCGGCCGCGCCCAGCAGCACCGCCGCCGACAGCGCCGCGCCCAGCCAGGCCGCGGACGCGAAGAGGCGGTCGGAGTAGCGCAGGTGGAACAGGCTGGGCGAGGCGCGGAAGGAGACCCGGCGCAGGAAGTCCGGGACCGGGGTCAGGCCGCGCTCGCCGATCAGTGCCCGGAACTGCAGCGCCGCCGAGGCGAACGCGACGAGGTAGACGGCGGCCAGGCCCCGCTGGAGGACCAGTCGGCTCAGCCAGTAGTCGGGTGCCGTGAACCATTCCCACTCCATGGCGCAGATGGGTACCACCGGGGCCCGCCGTCATGCGGCGGGCCCCATGGGCGCACGGGCAGGCGTACGGGCCCGCTCAGCGCTCCAGCACGAGCGCCTGGCCCTGGCCGACGCCGATGCACAGGGCCGCGAGGCCGGCGCGGGCGCCGGTGGCGGCGAGGTGGTGGGCGACGGCGCCGGCCAGGCGGGCACCGGAGGCGCCCAGCGGGTGGCCGAGGGCGATGGCGCCGCCATGGGGGTTGACGACGGCGGGGTCCAGGTCGGGCCATTCGGCCAGGCAGCCCAGGACCTGGGCCGCGAAGGCCTCGTTGAGTTCGACGACGTCCAGGTCGGCGAAGGTGCGGCCGGCCCTGTCCAGGGCGTTGTGGACGGCCTGGACGGGGCCGAGGCCGAAGAGGTTGGGTTCGACGGCGGTGGTGGCGGAGGCGCCGATGCGGGCCAGGGGCGGGCGTCCGGTGGCCTTCAGCCCGGCCTCGTCGGTGAGCAGGAGCGCGGCGGCGCCGTCGTTGAGGGGGGAGGAGTTGCCGGCGGTGACGGTGCCGCCGTCCGCGCGGAAGGCGGGCTTGAGCTTGGCCAGCGCGTCCATCGAGGTGGCGTCGCGGACGGACTCGTCGCGGGCCAGGCCGGTGCCGGGGACGGGCACGGTCTGGGCGTCGTGGGCGCCCTTCTCCCAGGCGGCGGCGGCCTTGCGGTGGCTGGTCAGCGCGTAGGCGTCCTGGGCCTCGCGGGTGACGGCGTGCTTGTCGGCGACCTGCTCGGCGCCCTCGCCCAGGGAGACGGTCCACTCGGGGGGCATGGCGGGGTTGGTCATGCGCCAGCCCAGGGTGGTGGAGTACATCTGCTGGTGGCCGGCCGGGAAGCCGCGTTCGGGCTTGGGCAGCACCCAGGGGGCCCGGGACATGGATTCGACGCCGCCGGCGATGGCGACGGAGGCGTCGCCGCAGGCGATGGCGCGGGCCGCCTGGAGGACCGCTTCGAGGCCGGAGGCGCACAGCCGGTTGACGGTCACCCCGGGGACGGTGACGGGGAGGCCGGCCAGGAGGGCGGCCATGCGGGCGACGTTGCGGTTCTCCTCTCCGGCGCCGTTGGCGTTGCCGAAGACGACGTCGTCGACGCGGGCGGGGTCGAGGCCGGGGGTGCGGTCGACCAGGGCCCGGATGACATGGGCGGCCAGGTCGTCCGGCCGTACTCCGGCCAGTGCCCCGCCGTACCGGCCGATCGGGGTGCGTACCGCATCGACGACATAGACATCACGCAGGAGATCGTTGGCCATGGCAGGGATCCTGGCAGGGCCGCACCCGGATGGCCAGAAGCGGTCGGCGGGCATGGTCGATCACACATTCGCCGCTTTGCGAGTGTGGGCACGGGCACCGGCCCGGCCCCCGGCCGGCGCGGCGGGGGAGGGGAACCGGGGGCACCGGGCGGGAGAGGTCCGTTCCGGACGCGCCGGACGGGGTGGGCCGTGATCGTCCGCCCGTCCGGCCCGCGGCGATACCGTTGACCAGGGCTTCCGGAAAACATAGGTTTCCGGGGAAAGCGCTTTCTATCGCTTGTCGCCACAAAGGAACGGACATCCGCATGCCGCTGACCGATCTTCCGCTGGAGGAACTGCGCGCCTACCGGCCCGAGGTGGCCGAGCCCGGGGACTTCGACGCCTTCTGGTCCAAGACGCTCACCGCCGCCCGCGCGGCGGCGCCCGGGCCGGCGGAGTACCGGCGGGTCGAGGACGCGCCGCTGAGCACCGTGGAGGTGTTCGACGTCCGCTTCCCCGGCTGGGACGGCCAGCCCGTCGCCGCCTGGCTGATCCTGCCGCGCGGCGCGGACGGGCCGCTGCCGGCGGTGGTCAACTACATCGGCTACGGCGGCGGCCGCGGCCTGTACATCGAGCACCTGCTGTGGAGCGCGGCCGGCTACGCCACCCTCGTGGTCGACAGCCGAGGGCAGGGCCACGACACCCCCGACCCAAACCCGGACACCACCGCGCAGTACGTCGGCGGCTTCATGACCCGCGGTCTGGAGGACCCCGCCCACCACTACTACCGGCGCCTGATGGCCGACTGCGTACGCGCCGTGGACGCCGTGCGCGAGCACCCGGCGGTGGACCCGGGGCGGGTGGTGGTCACGGGCGGCAGCCAGGGCGGCGGACTGGCCCTGGCGGTGGCCGGGCTGGCGCCGGAGGGAGTGACGGCGGCGCTGGTGGACGTGCCGTTCCTGTGCCACTTCCGGCGCGGCGCCGAACTGGCCGCGGCCGGCCCGTACCCGGAGATCGCCCGCTACCTCGGCGTGCACCGGCGCGTCGACCCCGAGACCGTCTTCGCCACGCTGAACTACTTCGACGGCCTGCACTTCGCGCGCCGTGCCACCGCTCCCGCGCTGTTCAGCGTGGGTCTGATGGACGTGGTCTGCCCGCCGTCGACGGTCTTCGCCGCCTACCACCGCTACGCGGGGGAGGACAGGGACATCAGGGTGTGGCACTTCGGCGACCACGCCGGGGGCGGCTCCTCGCAGCAGCGGGAGCAGCTGCTGTGGCTGCGCGAGCGCGGTCTGGCGTCCGTCTGATTCCCCGCCCCCTCGGTCTGCCGGTACCGCGCCGCGGTCCCGGCGCCCCGACTCCGGCGCCCGGGCTCCGCACCGGAGCCGGGGCGCCGGAGTATCGGCGGTCCGTGACCGGCGTGCGGCCGGCGGGCGTCAGTCGCGTCCGCTCAGGATCGCGGTGATACGCCGGGATGCCTCGCGTGCCGCCTCCTTCGGATCGGTGCCGCGCAGCACCCGCGTCTGGTACGCCTTGATGGGGTTGTCCGCCTCCAGGCGGCCCCACCGCGGCGAGTTCGGGGTGGCACGCCCGTTGCGGGCGCCCTTCGCCATCGCCGCGGCGCCGGGGTCGTCCTCCAGCGCGTCGGCCAGCTCGGTGCTGTTGGGCACCACGCTCATCGTCTGGGCCAGCTTCCGCTGCCACTTCTCGCCGGTCAGCAGTTTGACGAAGGAGTACGCGGCGTCCGGCTCGGCGGCCCGCTCGGGGATGATCAGCACCGAACCGCCGGTGAAGACCGCCCCGGGCTCCCCCGCCTCCTTGCCCGGGATCGGGAAGAAGCCGAGTCTGCCCGCCAGCTCCGGGTTCTCCTCGACGATCAGCTCCGCGGCGCCGGGTACGTCGATGATCTGGGCGATCTCGTTGCCGGCGAAGAACGCGCGCTGCTCCGGCCTGGACTCGTCGGAGTCGACGGGACCCTGACCGTAGGACTGGAGCTCCTTGTAGAACTCCATGCCGCGCAGCGCCTCGGGGGTGTCGAGCGTGCCGGCCCACCGGCCGCTGCGCTCGACGGCGAGATCGCCGCCCTCGTCCCAGATGAAGCCCGCCAGCACGTACCAGTTCTGCCCCGGCAGGTAGATACCCTGCCGTCCGGGCTGGTTGAGCTGGGAGGTGACCTCGATCCACTCCTCGCGGGTGGTGGGCGGTTCGGCGATCCCCGCGTGCTCGAAGAGGTCCTTGCGGTAGATGACGACGCGGTTGGCGGCGTAGAGGGGGACGCCGTACTGGTAGCCGTCGATCTTCCCCGGCTCCTCCAGCCCGGGGACCCAGTGGTCGCCGCCGAGGTCGAAGACCTTGATGGTGAGGTTGGAGACCCCGCCGGCCTCCACGTACTGGGCGACCTGGGTGTTGCCCACCTCGATCACGTCGGGCGCGTCACCGGAACCGAGGGCCGCCGTGACCTTCTTGTCGATCCCCGGCCAGTCCTGGACGGTGACCTCCACCTCCACGCCGGGGTTGCGCCGCTCGAAGTCCCGGACGGCGGCGTCGGTGAGCTCCTCGGAGAGGCTGCCCCGCATCAGCCAGACGTCGAGGGTCCGGTCCTGGTTCTGGTCGCCGGAATCGCCGAGGACGCCGCATCCGCCGAGCAGCAGCACGGCGGACAGGACGGGGGCGAGGGAGCGGAGGGGGTGACGGACGGGCATGGCTGTCCCCTGGGAAGTTGCCGACGGAACGGGCGTGGGGGGCGCGCGTGGGGTCTGCACAGGTTTGGCATAGACCAAATGGGGAGTCAAGGTCTAGTCCACAGAAGGTGAAGGTAAACCGGTTCGGGAGGCTTTTCGTGATCATGGAGTGATCGAAGGGTGACCGAAGCGTCGCCCGCCGGGGGAGGAGCGGGGTGGCGCGTTCCTGCGGTTTAATTGCAAGCTGATTGCAACAACGCGCTCTCGGCAACAGAAGTGGGGATCATGAGACTGCGGGTGATACGGACGGCCGTCGCCATGACGGCCGGCGCGGTGCTGGCCGGGACCGCGGCCTGCTCCGCGCCGTCCGACGGGAAGAGCGGTGCGGACGGCGGTACGGGCGACTCCCTGGTCGTGGGAATCGCCCAGGAACCGGACACCCTCAGTCCTCTGCTCGGCTACGGCAAGGACGGCAACTCCAAGATCTTCGACGGGCTGCTGCGGCACGGCGCCGACATGGAGCTGGAGCCCGCCCTCGCCGCGGAACTCCCCGAGATCGGCGACGGTGGCCGGACGTACACCTACACCCTGCGCGAGGGGGTGACCTTCAGCGACGGCACCCCCTTCGACGCCGAGGACGTGGTCTTCACCTACGAGACCATCCTCGACGAGAAGACCAACAACCCCTCCAGGGGCGAGCTGGACGCCCTCGGCGGTGTCACCGCCGAGGGCGAGGACACCGTCGTCTTCCGCCTCAAGTACCCCTACGCCGCCTTCGCCGAGCGCACCGTGCTGCCCATCGCCTCCAAGGAGGCCGCCGCCGGACAGGACGTCAACACCGGCCCCTACAACACCGAGCCGGTCGGCACCGGGCCCTACGTCCTCACCGGCTGGAGCCGCGGCGAGAAGCTCACCTTCGAGGCCAACCCCGACTACTGGGGCGGCGCGCCGGAGGTGAAGAAGTTCACCATGGCCGTCATCAAGGACGACGACATACGGGCCACCCGGCTGCGCTCCGGCGACCTCGACGCCGCCGTCCTGCCCCCCGCCCTCGCCGAGACCTTCGAAGGAGACGACGGCCGACGCGTGATCCGGGCCAGGAGCGCCGACTTCCGGGCCGTCACCCTTCCCACCGCGGACCCCGTCACCGGCGACCGCGCGGTGCGCCGCGCCCTGGACGTCGCGGTGGACCGCGAGGCGATCGTCGACAGTGTGCTCAGCGGCGCCGGCCGGGCCGCGTACGGCCCCGTGCCCACCGACAGCCCCTGGTTCGCCAAGGGCACCGAACGCCGCCACGACCCGGAGGAGGCGCGGAAGATCCTGGAGGAGGCGGGCTGGAGGGCCGGCGAGGACGGGGTGCGCCGCAAGGACGACCGCCGCGCCGCCTTCACCCTCTGGTACCCCTCCGGGGACCGGCTGCGCCAGGAGCACGCCCTGGCCTACGCCGCGGACGCCAAGGAGATCGGCATCGACATCACCGTCGAGTCCGGCACCTGGGAGGTCATCGAGCCGCGCATGAAGGACGACGCCGTCCTCTCCGGCGGCGGCAGCCCGGCCGACCCCGACTTCGACCTCTACCCCCTGCTGCACTCCTCCCTGGCGCTGGACGGCTTCAACAACATGGCCGCCTACGACAACCCGGACGTCGACCGGGCCCTTGAGGAGGCGCGCCGCACCAACGACCGCGCCGCCCGCGCCGAGGCGTACGCCACCGTCCAGAGCGAACTGGCCCAGAACCCCGGCTACACCTTCCTCACCCACATCGACCACGTGTACGTGATGGACGACGCCTGGCAGGGCGTCACCACCCAGGTCGAGCCCCACGACCACGGCCTGGGCGCGGGACCCTGGTGGAATGTCGAGGACTGGCGGCCGAAGAAGTGAAGGCCGCACCGCGCACGGGGCCGCCCTGGGCCCCGATGGCGCGCCTGGCGGGACGGCGGGCGCTGGCCGCCGTCCCCGTCCTGGCCGCCGTGACCCTCGGCGTCTTCGCGCTCGCCGCGGCCTCCCCCTTCGACCCGGTGCGCCAGTACGCCGGGAGCGCCGGGCTGCGCGCCTCCCAGGACACCCTCGACCGACTGCGTGAGAACCTCGCCCTGGACGGCCCGTTCACCGAGCAGTGGTGGAACTGGCTCACCTCCGCGGCGACCGGGGACCTGGGCCAGTCGGTCTCCCTGCGCCAGCCGGTCGCCCAGGTCGTCGGCGAACGCCTGGGCTGGTCCGTGCTGCTGTGCGCGCTCGCGTTCCTCGTCGCGGTGGTGCTCGGCACGGTGCTCGGCGTCGTCGCCGCGCGCCGCCGGGGCGGATGGCTCGACCGCTGTGTCACCGGCGGCTCCTACGTCCTCCAGGCAGCCCCGCCGTTCTGGCTCGGACTGCTGGCCGTCTGGTTCTTCGCCCTCCAGCTCGGCGTGCTGCCCGCCGGCGGACTCACCGACAGCGGCGAGGACACCGTCACCGCGGGCTCGCTGGCACGCCATCTGACGCTGCCGGTGGCCGTGCTCGCCCTGTCCCAGCTGCCGTGGTTCGCCCTGTACGTACGGCAGGGAGTGGCCGACGCACTCCACGAGGACCCGGTGCGCGGCGCCCGCGCGCGCGGGCTGCGCGAGCGCACCGTGCTGCTCGGCCACGCCCTGCGCTCGGGGCTGCTGCCGGTACTCACGCTCATCGGCACCCGTATACCCGAACTGATCACCGGCGCCCTGCTGGTGGAGACCGTCTTCAGCTGGCCCGGGATCGCCTCGGCCACCGTCCGCGCCGCCACCGCCACCGACTTCCCGCTTCTGGCGGCCGTGACCGTACTGGCCACCGCCGCCGTGCTCGCCGGGAACCTGCTGGCCGACCTGCTCTACGTGCTGGCCGATCCCCGGATCGACCCGGAGGAGATGTGACCGCCCCCGCACCGGCCCCCGCCGAAACCCCCGCCGAAGCCCCCGTCCCCGCCGCCGCGCGGCGCGGCCTCGGGCGCCCGCCTGGCGCCCGCGCCCGGCGTACCCGCGTCTCGGCCGTGCTCACCGCCGCCACCGTCCTGGCCGCGCTGCTGGTGCCGGCGGTCTTCCCCCTGGACCAGCAGGCCGTCGACCTCGCGGCCAAACTCCAGCCCCCCTCCCGGGAGCATCCCTTCGGCACCGACGAGCTGGGCCGCGACCTGCTGCTGCGCTGCGTCCACGGGCTGCGCGTCTCGCTGCTGGTCGGCGTGGTCGCGGCGCTGGTGGCCACGGTCGTCGGCATCGCCGTCGGCGGTCTGGCCGGGGCGCTGGGCGGGCGCACCGACCGGCTGGTGATGCGGGTCGTGGATGTCTTCGCCTCCGTGCCCCACCTGCTCCTGGGCATCTTCGTGGTGGCCATGTTCCGGCCCGGGATCTGGCCGGTCATCGCCTCCGTCGGTCTCACCCACTGGCTGTCCACCGCCCGCATCGTCCGGGCCGAGACCCACTCCCTGCGCAACCGCCCGTACGTGGACGCCGCGATCTCGGGCGGCGCCTCGCGGTGGCGGGTGGCCGTACGCCATCTGCTGCCCGGCGTCCTGCCGCAGGCCGGGCTGGCGGCCGTGCTGATGGTGCCGCACGCCATCTGGCACGAGTCCGCCCTGTCCTTCCTGGGTCTGGGCATCCCCGCGCACCAGGCCAGTCTCGGCACCATGGCCGAGGCGGCGCGCGGCTCGCTGCTCGCCGGCGCCTGGTGGCCCACCCTCTGGCCCGGGCTGTTCATCGTCGTCCCCACCCTCGCCATCGCCGGGCTCGCCGGAGCCTGGCGCGAGCGGATCAACCCGCGCGTCCGATCGGAGCTGACGCTGTGACGGCCCAACTGTCCGTACGCGAGCTGTCCGTACGCTTCCCGCTGCGCGGCGGGCGCACCGTCGCCGCCGTGACGGGGGTCTCCTTCGACCTCGCCCCCGGCGAGTGCCTGGCCCTGGTGGGAGAGAGCGGCTGCGGCAAGTCGGTGCTGGCCTCCGCGCTGCTGGGGCTGCTGCCCGGCAACGCCCGGGTGGGCGGTACGGCCCTGCTGGACGACCTGGACCTGCTCACCGCCGGGGAGGAAACACTGGCCCGGCGCGTGAGGGGCCGCCGCATCGCCCTCGTACCGCAGAGCCCCGCCTCGCACCTCACCCCCGTGCGCACCGTCCGCTCCCAGCTGGAGGAGACGGTGCGGGAACTGACCGGCGTACGGGGGCCGGAACCGCGCGGGGCCGCCGAGGCGGCCGCCGAACGCGCCGCGTTCCCCGCCGACCACCTCGACCGGTACCCCCACCAGCTCTCCGGCGGCCTCGCACAGCGCGCCGCCACCGCCCTCGCCCTCGTCGGCGGGGCCCCGCTGCTGATCGCCGACGAACCGACCACCGGCCTGGACCGCGACCTGGTGGACCGCACCGCGGACGAACTGCGGCGCCACGTGGACGCCGGCCGCGGCCTGCTCGTCATCACCCACGACCTGTCCGCCGCCGAGCGCATCGCCGACCGGGTCGCGGTGATGTACGCCGGACGCATCGTCGAACTCACCGGCGCCGCGGGCTTCTTCGGCGCACCAGGCCCCCGCCACCCGTACGCCCGAGGGCTGCTGGAGGCTCTGCCCGAGCGGTCCTTCACCCCCATCCCCGGCATGCCGCCCGAACTCGACGCCCTGCCCGCCGGCTGCGCCTTCGCCCCGCGCTGCGACCGGGCCACCGGCACCTGCGCCGCCGTACCCGCCCTGACCGGCGCCCGCGCCGGGGCGGTGGCCTGCCACCACGCGCACTCCCACGCCCCGGAGACCGCCGATGTCTGAACCGACGCCCGGACCGCCGGCTGCGCCGACGCCCGAACCCGCCCTGGAACTGCGCGACATCACCGCCGGATACGACCGCCGCGCACCCGTACTGCACGGGGCGTCCCTGACCGTGGGCGAGGGCGAGGCCGTCGGACTGCTCGGCCCCAGCGGCTGCGGCAAGTCCACCCTGGCCCGCGTCGCCGCCCTGCTCCACCGGCCGTGGGCGGGCACCGTACGGCTGGCCGGCCGGCAGGCGCGCGGCTTCCGCCACCGCGCCCCGCGCGAGCTGCGCACGGCTGCCGGCGTCGTCTTCCAGCAGCCGCGCCTCGCCGCCGACCCGCGCCTGACCCTCGCCGAGCTGATCTCCGAGCCACTGCGCGCCACCGGCCGCCGGGCGGAGGTCCCCGCCCGGCTGCCCGCGCTGGCCGCCTCCGTCGGCCTCGGCGGCGATCTGCTCGCCCGCCGCCCCCACGAGGTCAGCGACGGCCAGCTCCAGCGCGCCTGCCTGGCCCGCGCCCTCGTCCTCCGCCCCCGCCTGCTGGTCTGCGACGAGATGACCGCGATGCTGGACGCCTCCACCACCGCGGCCCTCGTCGCCGCGGTGGAGGAGTACCGCCGGGAGAACGGCACGGCGCTGCTCGCGGTCGGCCACGACCGGGTGCTGCTGGAGCGCTGGTGCGACAGGACGGTGGACTTCGAGGCCCTCCTGCCGCGGTGACGCGCCGGGGACGCGCCGCGGGCGGGGCCACTCCGGGCCGTCGCCCAGAGCCGTCACCCCAGGACCAGACCGACCGCCAGGACGAGCATCACGACGCCGACCACCAGGTCCACCACCCGCCAGGTACGGGGGCTGTCGAGCACGCCCGACAGTCCCCTGGCGCCGTAGCCGAGAGCGGAGAACCACACCACGCTGCCCGTCACCGCCCCGGTGGCGAAGACCCACCGGGCGCCGGGGCCCTGCTGGTTGGCGAGGCTGCCCAGCAGCACCACGGTGTCGAGGTAGACATGGGGGTTGAGGAAGGTAAGGGCCAGGGTGGCGGTGACCACCGACCTCCGCGACCGTGCGGCCCCGGCCTTCAGGGACGAGGGCCTCACCGCGGAGGCGAAGGAGCGCACCGCCCACCACACCAGATAGACGGCTCCCGCCCACCGCAGCACCTCCAGGGCGCCGGGGAAGCGGGACACCAGCGCCCCGATCCCGGCGGTGCCGCCGAGGATCAGCACGACATCGCCGGCCGTGCACAGCGCCACCACCGCCCCGACGTGCTCCCGGCGGATGCCCTGCCGCAGCACGAAGGCGTTCTGCGCGCCGATGGCGATGATCAGAGCCAGGCCGGCCGCCAGGCCGGCCGTCCAGATACCCCACATGGCCCTGAAGGTAGCCAGTCCCCTGGATACAGACAAATGAAAGGATCTTCAGATACGTTAGATTCGCTTCATGAACTTCGAGCATCTGCGTGCCCTGGCCGCGATCATCGACGAGGGGACCTTCGAGGCCGCCGCGGACCTGCTCGGGGTCAGTCCCTCGGCCGTCAGCCAGCGCATCAAGGCCCTGGAGAAGTCCGTGGGCCAGGTGGTGGTGCGCCGGAGTGTGCCGTGCGCACCCACCGAGGCCGGGGCGGCGCTGCTGCGCATGGCACGCCAGGTGCAGGTGCTGGAGGCGGAGACCCGGCGCGCGCTGGGCGACGGGATCTCCTCCCGGACCGTGACGCCGGTGGCCGTCAACGCCGACTCCCTGGTCACCTGGTTCGCGCCCGTCCTCCACGAGGCCGCCGGATGGACGGACACCACACTGGACCTGCGCGTGGAGGACCAGGATCACAGCAGTCGGCTCCTGCGCCAGGGAGACGTCATCGGAGCCGTCACCGCCGATCCCGTGCCGGTCAACGGATGCCGCATCGAGCGGCTGGGCTTCATGCGCTACGTGCCTGCGGCCGCCCCCGCGCTGCACCGGCGGTTCACCACCGAAGCCGGCGTCGACTGGACCGGTATGCCCATGCTGGAGTTCAACGCCAAGGACGACCTGCAGCGCCGGGTACTGCGCTCCCGAGGCGTCGACCGGCCCCCGCCCACGCACACCGTCCCGTCGCCCGAGGGGTTCCTCACGGCCCTGAGGGCCGGCCTGGGATGGGGCATGATCCCGGAGCTCCAGATGGGGACGGACCTCGCCGACGGGACACTGACCCTGCTGGAGGAGCACGCCCACCGCGACGTCGCCCTCCACTGGCAGACCTGGTCGCTGGAGTCGGAACGGCTGAACCGCATCACCGCGTCCGTCCGCGAGGCCAGCCGGCGGGGGCTGCGCACCGCCCGGCGGGCCGAACGGGCGGCCGCGCCGGGAAGGACCTGACCTCCGCGGCCCCCGGAGGGGTGTGGGGGAGGGCGGACGCGGCGCCGGCGGTGAGCCGTGCGCGACGGAGGCGCGGCTTCCGGTCCGATCCGCGAGACCGCCCGGGGCTCGCGGATCGGCGGGACCGGGAAGGGCGCCGCGAGCGCTATCCGGGCACGATGCCGCGCGCCACCCCCAGCTCCACCAGGTCCTGCGGACGCAGCCGCAGGTCGCCCGCCGTCTCGCGGACGTGCTCCGGGCCGCGCTTGAGGATGGCCGCGGCCGACTCCGGGGCTATGACGGAGAAGTAGCAGTCCGGGGTGACCCAGGTGTTCTCCGGCGCCGCCAGTGCCAGGGCGCCGCCCGAGCCGCCCTCGCCGACGACCAGGGTCGTCACCGGGACCCGGGCCTCGGCCACCGCCGCGAAGAGGTCCGCGATGGCCGCGCCCGCGCCGGAGCGCTCCGCCGCCTCGTCGTTGGCCGCGCCCGGGGTGTCCACCAGGGTGAGCACCGGGACGCCCAGCCGGTCGGCCAGCCGGATCAGCCGGGTGGCGGTGCGGAAGCCGGCGGGCAGGGTCGGTGTGCCGCACTGGGCGGCGTAGGCGACGGTACGGCCGTCCCTGCGCCCGAAACCGCAGAGCATCCCCGGGTCGGTGCCGCCGCAGCGGTCGCCGGAGATCTCCTCGCGGACCTCGAAGTACGCGTCCAGATAGGTGTCGGCGTGCGGGCGACGCGGGGAGCGGGCCCGTTCCACCGCCTCCCAGCCCGTCTCCGGCAGGCCCGGCGCGCCCGTGCCGCCCAGCGCGCGCGGCGGCTCGGCGGGGTCGCCCGCGGCACCAGGGGCGCACGTGGGGGAGGAGAGCAGGGACAGCCAGCGGCCCAGGACGCCGGGCAGCTCCTTCGGGGCCACGATCCGGTCGACCTGCCCGGCCGCCAGCTTCTCCTCGGCGCCGTACGCGGCCGGATCGGCGCTCGGGGGGCGCACCCGGGATCCGGCGAAGGCGACCTGGGCGCCCGGCAGGGCCAGCACCACGTCGGAGCCCGCCCCCAGCGTCGCCCAGCCGCCGCCGGTCGTCGGATCCCGTACGACGGCGATCTGCGGCAGGCCCGCCGCCCGGGTCAGCGACGACTGTCGCGCCACGCGCTGGAGCTGGACCAGGGCCCGCATGCCCTCCTGCATACGGCTGCCGCCGGTCGCCGTCAGGGAGACCACCGGCAGCCGCGCCCGGCGGGCGTGCCGGTGCGCGGCCTCGATGCGGTCGCCGGTGCGCTGTCCGAGGGAGCCGCCGAGGAAGGCGAACTCGAAGGCGATCAGGACCGCCGGGACGCCGCCGACCGTGCCGGTGCCGCACACCACCGACTCCCGCTCGCCGGTGCGTTCGTGTGCGCGGGCGCGCGCCGGGCCGTACCCCTTCCAGGCGATCGGCCCGTCCCCGTCGGTGCCGCCGTCGTTGTCGCCGCTCCCACCGTCGTAACCGCCCGCGGCGGGCAGCTCCGTGAAGCCGTCGCCCGGCGAGTCGAGCACCGCGTCGATCACCGCACGGGCCGACAGCCGCCCGCCCGGCCCCGCCGCCCGTTCCGCGTCCGGCCGCTCAGCCACGGCCCAGCTCCCGCTTCATGACCTTGCCCATGTCGTTGCGGGGCAGGCCATCCGTGAACCGCACGGTCCGGGGCCGCTTGTGCGGCGTGAGCCGCCGCGCCACATGGCCGATCAGCTCCTGCTCGGTGGGCGGCTGTCCGCCGGCCGGCACCACCCACGCCACGATCCGCTCGCCCAGATCCGGGTCGGGCTCGCCGACGACCGCCGCCTCGGCGACGCCCGGGTGGCCCAGCAGGCAGTTCTCGATCTCCCCGGCGCCGATCCGGTAACCGCCGCTCTTGATCAGGTCCGTCGCCCTGCGGCCCACGATCCGGTAGAAGCCGTCGGCGTCCCGGGTGGCCATGTCGCCGGTGCGGAACCAGCCGCCCGCGAAGGCCTGCGCGGTGGCGTCCGGCCGGTGCAGGTACTCGGTGAACAGGTTGGGTCCGCGCACCTGGACCTCGCCCACGGTCTCGCCGTCGCCGTCCTCGATGCGGCGGCCCTCGTCATCGACCAGCCGTACGTCCACGCTGGGCAGGGGCACACCCACGGTGCCGGCGCGGCGCTCGCCGTCCGCCCGCACACTGGTGATCATCAGCGTCTCGGTCATCCCGTAGCGCTCGACGACGCGCTGCCCGGTCGCGGCCGTGATCCGCTCGTGGTCGTGCAGGGGCAGCGCGGCCGAGCCGGACACCAGCAGCCGGGCCCCGCCCAGGGCCTCGGCCAGCCGCCCGCCCGCCTCGCCGTTCCCCTCGTCACCCGTCTCGCCACCGGCCTCCAGGGCCTCGGCCAGCCGGTGGTACATCGTCGGCACCCCGAACACCATGGTGCCGCCCTCCTCCAGCGCCGCCGTGACGGCCTCGGGCGAGAAGCGGCCCAGGTGGTGCAGTGTGCCGCCGCGCCGCAGCACCCCCAGCACCCCCAGGACCAGCCCGTGCACATGGAACAGCGGCAGCGCGTGCACCAGTACGTCGTCGCCGGTCCACCGCCAGACGTCGGCCAGGTCGTCCAGCGTGCTCGCGATCGCGCGGCGCGGCACCACCACGCCCTTGGGCGGTCCGGTGGTGCCGGAGGTGTAGACGATCAGCGCCGGGCCGTTCTCGTCGGGCGCGGATGTGGTGCCGTCGGGGCGGGGGTCGGTCTCCGGCCCCAGCGCGACATCGGTACGCGGCAGTGCCTCCAGTGCCGGGGGCAGCTCGTCGCCGGAGGCGGCCAGCACCCGGTTGGGCGTGCTGTCGGTGAGGATGTGGGCCAGTTCCTCCTCGCCGGTGCGCGGGTTGACGGGCACGGCGGGGACTCCGGCCAGCAGGGCGGCCAGGACGCCGACGCAGGTGTGCGGCGAGGGGGTAGCCCACACCGCCACCCGGCCGGCGTCGGCGATCTCCAGGGCGAGCGCGTGTGCCGCCCCGGCCAGCCGACCGTAGTCGATCACCCGGTCGCCGAAGCGCAGCGCGGGTTTGTCCGGCGCCTGGTACAGGCTGGGGAAGAGTGCGGGCACCCGGGGCTCCTCGTCTGGTCACGGCCGTGCGGTCGGTCTCCAGGGTGCCTACCCACCGGACGGCGCGCAGCCCGGGGGCGCGCGGTGTGATCTCAGTCGCCCGAGGCGCGTGGGAAGAGCGTGGTGAACGCCTCGGTCGGGTCCGCGAAACCGCGGGTGAAGGGGGAGTCGAAGTACCAGACCAGGAAGAGGAGGAACGCGATCAGCGCGGTGAACAGGCCTGCCAGCACCAGCTCCCGGCCCGAGCGCTGGATCTGCAGGGCGAACACCATGCCCACCGCGATCACCGCACCCGAGACCAGACCGAGCCACACCACACCGGGCAGCGTCGGTTCGGCGCCCTGCGACCGGGCGGTACGGGCCTCGTCGGCCAGGGCGACCTGGTCCACCAGGGCCTGGTACGTCTGCGCCTCGCGCACGGTGGCCGGTTCGTGGCCGGTGACGGTCCGCCGCAGGTCCGCCAGGAGCACCGTCCCCCGGTCGGTCGTTTCGCCGTGTTCGGCCATATGAGGCCACTCCACCGTGACCGTGTGACGGACGTACGCGTCGACGCGCTCGCGGACGCGGTCGCGGACCGCGGCGGGATAGGCCTGGGCGCGCTCACGCACCTCGTGCAGCGCCTGGGCCTCCTGTCGCGTCCACTCCTCGGCGGCGGAGCGCCCTTCCCAGGCGCCCGCGATGGCCAGGCCGAGGACGATCGCGTACACCACACCGATCATCATGGTCATGTACTCGATGACATCGGGGGTCTCGGAGGGGTCGTAGTCCTCGCCTGTGCGGCGGCGCCGCAGCAGGATGACGGTCACGACGGCGGCGCAGGAGACGGTGACGGCGAGGAACAGGAAGAGCCAGTCGTTCACAGGGGGTTCCTTCGGACTTTCGGCCTCGGTCAGCGGGATCGGGAGCCGGAGCGCGGGCGCAGCGCGGCGGCGGCCAGCACCGCCGGGGCGACGATCAGCAGGGCGCGCCCGGTGAGCGGCAGCCCCGCGCCGGACCGGTGGCGCCGGGTCTCGGGACGGGGAGCGGGCGGAGGGGAGAGGCTCGGGAGCGAGGAGGGCCGCCTCGGCGGCGAACTCTCCGGCGGAGGCGGTGTCGGAGAGAGTGGGGGCGCCGGTTCACGGGACGCGGGGACGGCCGGTGCGGTGACGGCCGTAGCTGTCGGACGCGGCTCCAGGGGCGGCGGGAAGGACGGTGGCGGAGAGGATGAGGGAGGCGCGGGCGGCACCGGAGGCGGCGGGGACGGTGTGGGTGTGGGTGTGGGAGGCGGCGGGGACGGTGTGGGTGTGGGTGTGGGAGGCGGCGGGGACGGTGTGGGCGTGGGTGTGGGAGGCGGCGGGGACGGTGTGGGCGTGGGCGGACACGGGCGCCCCAGAACCACGCCGAGCCGCACACCGGTACCGCCGCCGACCGTGATCTCCACGGACAGCTTCGGACAGCCGGTGCGCTCCACGACCGTCGCCGACGCAGCACCGCTGGTCAGCCGTACCTCGGTACCGTCCCCGGTCCGGACCCCGGCGCCCGCGACGGCGGCCGGCGGGGAGGGCCGCGGAACGGCCGCCCCCTCGGCGCGGGCCCCGCCCGCCGCGGTGAGCACCAGGACGACCGCTCCCGCTCCCGCTCCCCACCTGCTGTGCCTTCTGTACACGGAGGGTACTTTGCGTGGGTGGAACCGCCGTCATGGTGAAACGGACACTGAATAACCCGAAAGAGTGAATGACGGATTCCAAGGTTGACAGCGGCGGGCGCGTACCACCGTGCACGGGTGTGGACCGCCGCGTTCGGCCGCCCTCCCTGGCATGTGCCGTTCAGGCGCGGTGGGCCAGTGGGTCGTCCAGGACCGCGCGGACGACGGAGTGGGCCGCGCCCAGCAGCGGGCCTTCCGCGCCGAGGCGGGAGACCGACACCGGCGGGGGGCCTGCCAGACGACGGCCCAGTTCCTGCTCCAGGGAGGGCAGCAGCCAGGGCGCCAGCCGGGCGAGGGCGCCACCCAGGACCACGGTCTGCGGGTCGAGCAGGTTGACCGTGCCGGTCAGGGCGGTGCCCAGCGCGCTTCCGGCCTCGGCCAGCGCCCCCAGTACCGCGCGGTCGCCGTCCTCGGCGCGGGTGGCGAGCAGGCCGATGCGGGCGCCGGGGCCGGGGTACCGCGCGGCGGTGGCGCGCGGATCGAGTCCGGCGGCCCGCAGGACGGCCTCCTCGCCCGCGTACTGCTCCAGGCAGCCGATGCCGCCGCAGGCGCACGGACGGCCCTCCGGACGCACCGGCACATGGCCCAGCTCACCGGCGAACCCGCGCGTGCCGCGCAGGAGTTCCCCGTCCACCACGATCGCGGCGCCGATGCCGATCTCGGCCGAGACGTGGACGAAGTCGCCGGACGGCGGGGTGTGGCCGCCCAGCCACAGCTCGGCCAGGGCGCCCAGGTTGGCCTCGTTGTCGACGGAACACACGGCCGTGTCGCCGCCGCTGCCGGTGAGAGGCCCGGAGCCGAGCACGCCCGCGTTCAGACGGGGTGCCGGGTCGAGGTCCGTCCAGCCGAGGTTGGGGGCCTGGACGACGGTCGTGGTGCCGCGGGCGACCAGGCCGGGCACGGCCACGGCCAGCCCGGCCGGGCGCAGCCCCAGCCCGCGGGCCTCGTCCGCGACCTCCCTGACCAGACGGGCCAGTCGTCCCAGTACCGGGCCGGGATCGCTGTCCCGGTTGGCCGCGTCCATCGCGGTGCGGGCGCGGACCTCGCCGCGCAGGTCGACGGCGCACGCGGCGAGGTGGTCGACGCCGATCTCGGCGCCGATTCCGCAGGGGCCGCTGTCGCTGAGCGCCAGCGCGGTGCCCGGCCGCCCGACCGCACCGGAGCGGCCCGGGCCCAGTTCCACCAGCAGCCCGGCGGCCAGGAGTTCGTCCACGAGGGTGGAGACGGCGGTGCGGGTGAGCCCTATCCGCGCCGCGACGGCGGCCCGCGACCGCGGGCCGCCGTCGGCCACCGCGTGCAGTACACGCGCCAGGTTCCGCCGCCGCATCTCCTGCTGGGTGTTGGGCGCGGCTGCTGCCATCGGTGGCGTACTCCTCGAAAGGCTGTGCGGACGGCGCCGCGGACGGTGGTGGCGCGGGACGGAACCTGTGCGGCGGGACTTGCGCGGCGGACTGTGCCGGCGGACCGGGGGAGGGCAGCCGCCGGTCAGTGCCGCCGCAGCAGCGTATCGGCGTCGCCCAGGGTGGCCGTCAGGCGGGTCAGCGTCTCCTCGTCGCGCTCCACCGCCTCGTACGACGGGCCCTCGGCGGTGGACCAGCGGCGGGCGACCGCCGCCGCGTCCTCGCCCAGCACCAGGGCCGCGGCCTGCGCCGCCGCGCCGAGCGCGACCAGCTCCTGTGCGCGCGGCACGACCACCGGCCGTCCCGAAAGGCGCCGTACCGTCTCGCGCCACGCGGTGCCCTTCGCGCCGCCGCCGATCAGCAGGATCGGGGCGTCCGGTTCGGCGTCGTCGTCCAGGACCAGGTCCAGGGCGGCCAGCAGCGAGTGGACCGCGCCGTCGTAGGTGGCCTGGAGGATCTGGCCCGCGCCCGTGTCGTGCCGCAGGCCGGTCAGGGTGCCGGAGGCGTAGGGGAGGTTCGGGGTGCGCTCGCCGTCCAGGAACGGCAGGACGGTCACGCCCCCGCCCGGCTCGACGGCCTCGCGGTCCAGGCCGAACAGGGCCGCGACGCGGTCCACGGCCAGGGTGCAGTTGAGGGTGCAGGCCAGCGGCAGCCAGTCGGTGCGGGCGTCGGCGAAGCCGGCGACGGTGCCGGTGGGGTCGGTGGGGCGACGGGTGGAGACGGCGTAGACGGTGCCGGAGGTGCCCAGGCTCAGCACCGGCCGGCCCGGCCGCAGCCCCAGGCCGAGGGCGGCGGCCATGTTGTCGCCGGTGCCGGTGGCCACCAGTGTGCCCTGAGGCAGCGGCAGCCCCTCCCGCGGCCGCACCGTGCCGGCCGCCTCGCCGTGCCCCAGCACACGGGGCAGCAGCTCGGGGGAGAGGCCGACCTTCCCCAGGACCTCCTCGTCGTAGGCCTGGTCGGCCGTCGACCACCAGCCGGTGCCCGAGGCATCGCCCCGGTCGGTGGTGCCCTGGCCGGTCAGGCGCTCGGTGAGGTAGTCGTGCGGCAGCCGCACCGCCTTCACCGCGGCGGCGGCCTCGGGCTCGTTCTCGCGCAGCCACTGCCACTTGGTGACGGTGAAGGAGGCCGCCGGGACGCTGCCGAAACGCTCGGCCCACGCCTTCGGCCCGCCCAGCTCCGCCACCAGGCGGTCGCGCTGCGGGGCCGAGCGCACGTCGTTCCACAGCAGGGCGGGACGGACGGGACGGCCCCGGCCGTCCAGCGTCACCAGCCCGTGCTGCTGGCCGCCGACCGAGACGGCGGCGGCCCGGTGGACGGCCGGTCCGCACTGCTCCAGCGCCTGCCGCAGCGCCTGCCACCACTGCTCCGGATCGCTCTCGTGGTCGGGCGAGACGGTGTGGGGCGCCTGGCCGCGCGCGACCACCTCGCCGGTGGCGGCGTCGACGACCAGTGCTTTGGTGGACTGCGTCGAGCTGTCCACACCGATAACGAGCGGACCTTCGGGTGCGGCCATGTCGCCTCTTCCTCTCTGGGGCTTCCGGGCGCATACTAATTTGTCAACGGACCTGACGAAATACCCGAGAGGCATGACATGAGCTACGAGCCGACACCCGAGCACAAGTTCACCTTCGGTCTGTGGACCGTGGGCTGGCAGGGCCGCGACCCCTTCGGCGACGCCACCCGGCCGGCCCTGGACCCGGTCGAGACGGTGCACAGGCTCTCCGAGCTGGGTGCCCACGGCGTCACCTTCCACGACGACGACCTGATCCCCTTCGGCTCCTCCGCCTCCGAGCGCGAGGGCATCGTCAAGCGCTTCCGCCAGGCGCTGGACGCCACCGGCATGAAGGTGCCGATGGCCACCACCAACCTCTTCACCCACCCGGTCTTCAAGGACGGCGCCTTCACCGCCAACGACCGGGACGTGCGCCGCTACGCGCTGCGCAAGACCATCCGCAACATCGACCTGGCCGCCGAACTGGGCGCCACCACCTATGTCGCCTGGGGCGGCCGCGAGGGCGCGGAGTCGGGCGCCGCCAAGGACGTGCGGGGCGCGCTGGACCGCCTCAAGGAGGCCTTCGACATCCTCGGCGACCACGCCGTCTCCCAGGGCTACGACCTGCGCTTCGCCATCGAGCCCAAGCCCAACGAGCCGCGCGGCGACATCCTGCTGCCGACCGTCGGCCACGCGCTGGCGTTCATCAACGAGCTGGAGCACGCCGACCGCGTCGGCCTCAATCCCGAGGTCGGCCACGAGCAGATGGCCGGACTGAACTTCCCGCACGGCATCGCCCAGGCGCTGTGGCACGGCAAGCTCTTCCACATCGACCTCAACGGCCAGTCCGGTATCAAGTACGACCAGGACTTCCGCTTCGGCGCCGGCGACCTGCGCCAGGCGTTCTGGCTGGTGGACCTGCTGGAGTCGGCCGGCTACGAGGGCCCGCGGCACTTCGACTTCAAGCCCCCGCGCACGGAGGACTTCGACGGGGTGTGGGAGTCGGCGGCCGGCTGCATGCGCAACTACCTGATCCTCAAGGAGAAGGCCGTCGCCTTCCGCGCCGACCCCGAGGTCCGCGAGGCGCTGAGCGCCTCCCGCCTGGACGAGCTGGCGCGGCCGACCCTGAACGAGGGCGAGACCACCGCCGACCTGCTGGCCGACGCCGCCGCCTTCGAGGAGTTCGACGTGGACGCCGCGGCCGGGCGCGGCATGGCCTTCGAGCGGCTGGACCAGCTGGCGCTGGAGCACCTGCTGGGCGTCCGCGGCTGAAACGGCCGGCCCGGCCGGTGAGGCCCCGTGCGGGGGCGCGGGTGGCGGTC